>JAQVGE010000096.1 GCA_028696935.1 Minisyncoccota bacterium
AATGTTCATGCCATTTTTTAGCCACAGAGCTGTTCTTTTATATTGAACCTTTAATTCCTTGTATATCTCCTGAAACATTCCGGTGTATTTTGGATCATGATAATAGAATACATGGACATTGTCTTTGCTAACTGACAATCCATTAAGTAGTGATTTTTTTATAAACTCCTTATAATCACTATTACTTTTATTATCATTAACTACACCTCCATAATTTTGTTTTCCTCCTAAGCCTTTTGAATAATTTATACCAATATTATATGGAGGGTCGGTATAAATCATGTCGACTTTTTCTTCGCCCATTAGTCTTTTGATAGTTTCAATATTTGTACAATCGCCACAAATTATTCTTTGACCAGAGATTTCAAACATATCTCCAGTTTTAATGTCACTAGCTTTAGCTTTTTCAAGTTCTTTTTCAATATTAAAATTATCATCTTCTACTTCTAGAGTTTCATCAAAGATTTTTGAAAAATCTATCTCATCAAATCCAGTGTCTAGGAGTAAATTTAAATCGAAAGATTTTAGTAGCTCGTAATCCCATTCGCCAGTATTACGATTTAATCTTAGGTTTAATTCTTTTTCTTTGTTATAGGGAAGTGATAAATATACTACTGGGACTGTTTTTAATTTTAGCTTTTGAGCTATCTTGAAACGGGCATGTCCGCCAATTATTATATTTTCCCTCCCTTGGTATGAGTTAACAATTATTGGATCAACTAAGCCAAAGTTTTGAAGGCTTTCTGTTAAGTCCTTTTCTTGTTTTTCGGTCATTTTACGAGGATTATATTCTGAAGCCTTTAAAGAGCTGATAGAAACTTCCTCAATTTTAATGTTTTTGATGGTTTCATTCATAACATTAGTAGTTAATTATTAGATGCTGTTTTTTCCAAATAAAAAACCCACATATACGAATCTAAAATTTGGGGAACTCACCCCTATTTTAAGATCCTTTCAGTAAGGTTCTTAGAATTGCGTAATAATTTCCTATTAATGTCTTTTTACTCTCTAAAGGCAGGCTTTTTTGGTAACGCATTTATGCGGGCCTGTCTCAAAATATTTAATTGTGCTTATATTTTAGCATTATTTTAAAATAATGTCCACCCTACAAAAGGTGTCCAATATCTCTTGACATCTCATGTAATATGATGTATAATAAGGGGTGTGATGAGAAATGTTAATAATTTTATTAAAAATAGTTTAAACATATGAATGAAAATCAACAGAAAATACTTGATTTTATTACTAAAAATGATACTTCTAAGCTCAGTTATAGGGAAATAGCAAAGCGTTTAAAACTATCTTCTCCGCAGATAGTTGTTCATCATTTAAATCAATTGAAAAAGAAAGGTTTAATTTACGGTGATAAAGATAAAAATTTAAAAATTACAGAATTTAAATCTTCACCTGTGGATAACTTTTTTAGGATTCCAATAATTGGGGCAGCTAATTGTGGTCCTGCCACAGAGTTAGCCCAAGAAAATATTACCGGATTTTTAAAAATATCGCAACGAATTCTTAGCAAATCAAATGGAGAGGGGTTGGTGGCAGTAAGGGCAGTCGGCAATTCTTTAAATAAAGCTGATATTTTTGGTAACAAAGTTGACGATGGCGATTATTTGATAGTTGATTGTAACAACAAAGATCCGAAAGACGGAGATTATGTTTTGTCTGTTATGGATGGAGTAGCTAATTTCAAAAAGTTTTTTAAAGATGATGTTAGTAAGGAAATAAGACTTGTTTCTGAATCTACCTCAGATATACCACCCATTGTTCTTCATGAAGAGGATTTAGAAACTTCAGGATATTTGGTTAATGGGGTGGTTATTAGGGTTGTTAAGAATTAATTATTATAGAATTATAGTATTATGATAAACAAAAACATAAATGATATAACTTTTAATGATATTGAAAATTTAATAGACAGTGTTAGGGAGGGAAAACAAATAGATTTTAAAATTAAATTTCCAGATTTAAAAGAAAAATCAGATAGAAAAGAATTCCTTTATGATGTTACATCCTTCGCAAACACAATCGGAGGTCTCTTAATATATGGAATAGAAGAGTCCAAAGGTACGGCGAAGAGAATTGTTTCTTTGCCCGACAATATGAACTTTGATCAAGAAATATTAAAATTAGAAAACATTATTAGGGATGGTGTAGAGCCTAGAATAAAGACAGATATAAGATTGGTTGAATCAGAAAAAAAGGAGAAGGTATTGATTATAAAGGTTTTTAAAAGTTGGTCATCGCCACATAGAGTTATATTAGGTGGATCAGGAAAATTCCATGCTAGAAATTCTGCTGGTAAATATGAGCTAGACGTATCAGAGCTTAGAAGTATGTTTAATTCAAGCGAGCTCGTTATTGACAAGGTGAAGAATTTTAGAGATAACAGGATGATGAAAATTGTATCAGGTGAGTTACCTATTGAATTTAGTGATAGCATGCCAAAGATAGTTTTGCATATAATCCCAATAGAATCTTTTCATTTACAATTTAAGCC
The DNA here is from genome assembly GCA_028696935.1 of Minisyncoccota bacterium. The sequence continues at coordinate 2,507 of JAQVGE010000096.1, forward strand.
AGACTTAGAAAAGATTATTAATATAAATCCTCCAATATATCCTTTTTGTTGTAGCAGTAAAAATGTTAGAAGAAATTTAGAAGGGGTTTTATTTTTTCATAATTATGGGAATGGTGATTATAATTCGTATATCCAAGTTTATAGAAATGGAATTATTGAAATTGTAAATAATTCTTTTTTTAATAATTCTTTAGCCAAGGGAAAACTAATAAACCCCTTGCTTGAAAGAGAGTTGTTTAAATATTATAAAGACGAGTGTATTAAAATTTTAAAAAATCTTGATATAGGAGGTCCTGTGGTTATTGGTTTCTCTTTGGTTGGTGTTAATGGTTTTACTATTTCAAATCAAAGTTGTTCAGTTTTTAGTGATGCCGAGAGAATTTCAGAAGACAATGTTCTATTTCCTGAAGTTTTAATGAATAATTTCAGTGAAAAACCCGAAGGAGTCTTTAAAGAGATTTTTGAACTATTTTGGAATGCTTGCAGCATGAAAAGGCCAGTCGACATGCAGAGTAAGATAGATGAAATTATTAATCCTACTAATTAAAATGTTTAATATTAAAAAGAAATTTATTGAGTTTAATCTCGTCTTATTTGTAGCTTATATCTTATCTTTGGGTTATATTTTTTTTACTTCAAAGGATGTTTTAATAATGTTGTATATTCATGTTGTGGCAGTCGTTATTTTTAGTATGATTAAATTTCGTAGAGAGTTTTTTTATATATTGTTTTCTCCTCTTATTGCCCTATTTTCAATAGTAAATGAATATCAAACTAGGAAATACTTAAAAAGATTTAATCTAAATAAATTTGAAGAAGTGGTAATAGTGCTAGGTCACTCAGATTGGAATAAATTAGAGGCATGGATAAAACCAAATTTTTCTGTATATGAATTGAAAGTTTTAGTCGAATATCTTGTAAAAAGAAATGTTAAATTTTCTTTTTTCAATAAAGCCAAGATTGAGGATGTAAACAAAATAATGGAAAATAAAAATATAAAAGAAGTATATTTTTATGGTCATGGTGATTCTCATACTTTTCAACTTTGTACCGATAGTTATTTATATTATTGTGAATTTAATAATGAAAAATGTTCAAAAGAATTTGTTCATCAAATGCATTGTGGAACTAAACACGGAAAAAGTTTAATTGATTATGTTATTTCTGAAAAAAATAAAGATAAATGTTTTTTAGCTAGGAAGCCAATTAATGGATTCTTTATAGAAAAGTATTTAAAAAAAGAAATTAAAAAAATAAAAAAGAATTAATATAAATGAGCACAATAACATGTTTACTTTTTTAAAAAAAGAAATCGAGGATAATTTTATAGATATAGCTGATTTATATTTTGGAGAAAAAGTAAAAGAAATATATGAAAACAATCATCAGGTTTATATGTTGGCTGTTTTTTCTGTGCCTTTGCACTTATTTAGTATAATAGAGGGGTTGGCTGGATTGTATTCTGGTAAAAATAAAAAGTATCAAGTCGATAAAAAGGATGTTATTATTTTTTATAAAAGGTATTTCTCTAAATATTATAAAAATTTTAAAAAAGATAATTTTTGTGATGATTTTTTGAAATGTTTTAGACATGGACTTGCTCATTCTTGGTCTCCGTTAACTTCTATTTCTTTTAATTTTAGAAACAGAGAAGAGCTTTTTACAGATGATATTAATAAAATGAAAGGGCTTAATTTTATTTGTTTTTATTATATTTTTAAGAATGTCTTTAGTGATTATAAAAAGGATTTAGAAAG
>JAQVGE010000097.1 GCA_028696935.1 Minisyncoccota bacterium
AGAACATTTACAGATGATGGTGAAGGTTTTATTACTGGAACGAATGGAAACGGTTCTATAGATTACGACACTGGATATATTGATTTTAATCATGCTTTTACAATTAATCCTGGCGAATCAGTTAGAGTTAATTGGTTATCAGTTTTTGGAAAAGTAAAATCTTTATATGAAGGTTCAATTTATGATAATACAACTGTTGAATTCTATAAAGATCCGTACTATGGATATGGAGTAAAAGTTTGGAATCCTAATCAAACTATTAATCAAGTACCAGAAGAAAATTGGAAAGATATTAATTTTACAGATCCCAATTCAACAAGATATTTTATGAGTAAAGTTTCTTCTAGATTAATAGAATTTGAAATTGATGATTCTTCAGATTCAGTGCCCCTATTAAATTCAAAGCTAATTTTAGTCGGTGGAGATTCAGATGATTCTAATATTAATGAAGCTTCAGCTATTACAGCTTTAGAACAATTTAGTAATGTAGAATCATATGATATTAACCTAATTGCATGCCCTGATTATCCAGGAGAAAAAACTGTTATTAATAAACTTATTCAAGTTTGTGAAGTTCAAAGAGGAGATTGCTTTGCTCTTATAGATCCTCTTCAAAATTTAACTGTACAACAAGCAGTTGAATGGCATAATGGAGATGGACAATGGTCTAATGAAAATTCAATTAACTCTAGTTATGCTGCTATTTACTATCCTTGGGTTCAAATCTATAATCAATTTACTGAATCTTTACAATGGGTTCCTCCTTCAGTTAAAATTGTTAGTGTTTATGCTTATAGCGACTCAGTATCAGAAGTTTGGTTTGCTCCTGCCGGTTTAAATAGAGGTCGTTTATTTACTACAGAAAAAGTAGAAAGACAACTTAATCTTAATGATAGAGATTATCTATATTCTACTCAAACAAATTGCATTAACCCAATATGCGATTTTGTAGGAGACGGAATTGTTGTTTATGGGCAAAAAACAGCCCAAAGAAAACCTTCTGCAACTGATAGAGTTAATGTTATGAGACTCTTACTTTACATGAAGAAGATTTTAGCAACTGCAGTTAAATATTTACTATTTGAACCTAATGATGAAATTACTTGGATTCTTTATAGACAACTAGTTGAACCATTTGTTGATGATATTAGACGCAGAAGAGGATTATATGAATTTAAAATTGTTTGTGATGAAACTACAACAACTCCTTATGATATAGATAATAATACTATGGTTGGAGAAATTTGGCTTAAGCCTACAAAAACAGCTGAACGTATTATTAATAGATTTATACTTACTTCAACTGGAGCTAGTTTTGAAGAGCTTCAAGAAGCTAGAAGCTAATATTTTAAATTAAAATTAAAAAAGCAAGGGGTTTTAAAACCCCTTGCTACTTTAAAAGATTTTTTAGAGGTGAAATAAATTTATGAATAGAGAACGTTATCATCCAATACCTATTGGTGCTGATTTATTACGTTATAACAATTTCGAATTCATTGTAGGTGGTTCTAGAGGGCCAATACAATTAATGTGCAAATCATTTACATTAACTCTTCCTAAAACAAATCCGGTACCTGTTCCTTGGGCTAGCGGTACAATGTCATTAGCAGGAAGAACTACAGGAGCTTATTCTTTTAATATCATTTGTTTAGTAGGTATTGATTCACAATATAACGCATGGGAAGATTTATATAGATGGAGAGAAAGAATTTTTGATCATGAATCAGGAAGAATTTCTTTAGCTAGTGAATATAAAGAATCTGCTACTTTAAGAATTTATGATATTGCTGCTGAATCACTTAAAGCAGAAGCGCAAATGAGCGGAGTATGGCCTTCTGAAGTCACAGATTTAACATTTACTGTAGAAGGCGATGGTCCTGTAGAAGTTTCTGCTGTATTTTATGCTGATAAAATTAAGATGACTTCTTTCTAAAAATTTTTAGAAAGGATTATATATTATGAAAGATAAAAAAGATATAGTATGGTCTGATAATTTATTTGACAAATTAGTTAAAGAATACGCTAACGTAATATTAAAAATTTCTGATGATAGAGAAAAAGCGATTAGAGAAATGATTAATAATTGCGAAGAAATCAAATTATTTAAGTTCGAAGATAGACATTTAGAAGATAAAAAAAAACTAACAAATAATGAAAAAAAGGTGCTTGGTAGCACCTTTTCTTCTATACTATCAGATGATAATTCAATTAATGAAGAAATAAAAGAAAATATAGAAGCTTTAACAGAAGATTTACCTGATAATATATCTTCTATTGAAATTCCACAATTAATTAAATTGACAGAATCTGAACATTTTAGAACATTAAAGTCTAAAATTTCAAAAAGTGTTGATGTTACTAGTAAAACATGGGATTTTTTAGAAAATAATATAGTAACAAAATTTGTTACAGATATGTTTTTTGGATCTGGAATTGGTATGATGAATTTATCTAGTTATCTATCTACTGCTTTAAGTGATATAAAAACAGCTATTAAAAAAGTAACAGATTCATCTATAGAAGATAATGATAAATTAATTGAAAATTTAAATAAAGTTTCAAATACTGTAACATTTAAATTGCTAAATTCTATAATTATTGAAATAGAAAAACGAAATGAAAAAGAAGCTCAAAATTTTTTAAAAAAATTAGCTATAAAAAATATAATATTTAAAAATTTAGATGACTTAGATAATTTAAATGAAGATGAATTAGTAGAAGGAAAAATATATTTAATTAAAACATCTGGTAATTTAGTAAATTCTACAGAAGATAATAAAGAAAATAATATAGCTGTTGATGTTAATGATTTAGTCTTTTTAAAAAGTAAAAATCCATTAATATGGGAGAAAGTTAAAAACCCTGAAAAAGCTGACTTATTTAGTTCATTAATAATTGTAATATATAACATGTTTATAAAAAATAAAAACGATTTTAAATATATTACATCTAAATTTGCAACAGAAAAATCAAAAGAATTTTTAAAAAGAATAAATGAAATTCTTGTTAACGCAGATTTAAATGAGATACAAAAAAGAAGTGAATGCGCTAAAACTTATATAAATCATTTACAAAAGAATAGTGCTTTCGATCCATTATTATCATTTGTAGCCTATATGTCATTTTTAAATAATTATAAAAATAGTTATATAAAATTTAATAAAGAATCTAGTTTAGATAAAACTAAAAAAAATGAAAAAATTAAAAAAGAAAATTATAGTGCTATTAATGACGACATAATTAAAAAATTTCTAAATGAAAATTTAGAAAATATTAATATGTTTAAAACAAATTTAAAACGTTATAAGATAATAAATGAAGATTTTAGCGTTGATAGTAAATTTATATTAAATAATTATCATGATATAAGTAATTTAGAAAACTTACAATTAATTTTTAAACTTAATGATTTTAAAATAGATAACAATTTCCCCAGTTTTAATGATGATTTTATTAGTAAAATGAGTATTATTATTATACAAAATATTAATCAAAATAAAAAATTATATAAATTAAATGACAATAATTATAGACAAACAATTTTAAATCTTTTAATTGTAACTATGATATTTATAGTAACATCTGATAGTGACTTAAAAAATGAAGCTAGAAAATTTATTAAACAATTTCCTAAAAATAAGGGACCACAAAAATGATAACACTTAATAATTTTATATATACTGAAAAAGGAATATATAGCGTTAAAGAATTTATGGATGAATTTGAATTAAAAATGCATCCTAAAGTAATGAGTTTTAATGTAGATGCATTATGCTATGAATTTAAAGATATAGATGAAATTGAAACTATAACTAATTTAGAAATATATGAATTAAAATTTATTGATGTATTTAGTTCTAGAAATATTATAATTAATTCAACTAATACTGCTGAAATACTACAATATAATATATTTCATACAGATTTTAATTCTTTAGTTAACAAAAGTTTTCAGACTCTTAGATTTATTAATTCTAATGTTGATAATGAAAGATTGCATTTAGAATGGAAACAAATTAAAAATTTATTTAACTATGCTAATAAATCTCCTAATATAGTATTAGGTGATACAGTAGTTAAATATGTTTCAAAGAGAATACTAGAAAAATCTGATTTATATTCTTTCAAATTTGAAAACACAATAATTCCAATCTTTTCATTGATGACTAGAACAACTCATTCAAATTTCATATTAATAAAATAAAAAAGCAGCTTTAAAGCGGCTTTAA
>JAQVGE010000098.1 GCA_028696935.1 Minisyncoccota bacterium
AGGTGGCGGCATTTGCGGATGCTATCTTTAAGGGGCAAATTGGCAAAGTCGTTTTTCTTCGCGTTTGGGGCGGCTGTAGTCGTTTTTGGTCGCCAGCGATGTACCCCAAAGGTGAGGCTGATTATCTGCTTGTTCACAATGGCATGCACTGGATGGACTTTATAACGTGGTTGACAGGTGAGTATCCGTCCGGCGTTTATACTCTGGGGCATCCGGGTGAAGGTGATGTTCCATTGTGGGAATATTTCGTCGTTAACGCGGAATTTCCTTCCGGAGCAATGGCGTTGTATGAAGACAATCGTATCATTCAGCCTCAGACAGGATACCCTACTGTGGGTAATGGTATATACGCGATTGGTGAAAACGGGACACTGTCGCTGGAATCGACGGGAGGATTGGCAGTGTCGTTATATAATAAGGATGGGCTTAATTTCCCCGGTTCGCATGCTTACTCAGCCAGATGTGAGGACAATTTTGCAGGTGAGATACGACATTTTGCAGATTGCATCTTAAATGATTCTCAGCCAGCAATTTCATTGGAACATTCCAAAAAAGTATTGACGGCAGTGTTAGCTGCGTCGGAATCTTTCAGAACTGCCAAGCCTGTGGAGGTGCGTTATGAGTAAGCAGATCAATGTTGTCGTAATCGGGTTCGGTTTTGGTCATCAATTGGACTACGGCAGAGAACTCGCAGAGCATGGCGACACTAAACTTGTTGGCGTTGGCGAAAGGCCCGGCTTTATGGATGAAATTGCAATCCAGAAAGGCCGGGATTTTGCAGCTAAATATGGTGTGGAGTATTATGCAGATTATCGTGAGATGCTCAAGGTTGTGAATGCACAGGCTGCCAGCGTCGCGGTTGAGCCTGAGTTTAATGTTGAAATAGCCAGAAATCTTGCAAGACACGGCATAAGCATGATGTGCGAAAAGCCGATAGGCGATTCCCTGAAACAGGTTGACGAGCTTGGAAAAGTTCTGGAGGAGACAGGCGTAAAATTCACCTTCGACGCACCTATGACGATTTTTTCCAATTCGTTCCGTCCGGCTATAGAACAGGTTCAGGCAGGTGCCATCGGCGAGGCAAGAGTTGGTTATTTCCAGTATCTTGCATCGAATGGTCCTGAGTATGTGTTGTCACCTGAAAGGTGCAGGCAGGTTACCCGTGCGGAATTGGCCAACTTCGGGCCTTATGGGATTCTGGCGTTCCTGAAGATGTTCAACGCTCCGATTAAATCTGTTTTTGCACGCAAGCAGGCGGCTTTTTATGAACAGTATCGTGAGAACAATCTGGACGACCTCTCATTACTTTCGCTGAAATTTGAAGGCGGCGGAATCGGGACAATGCTGATAGGCCGCACTACGACCAAAGGGCTGCCTTCAACTGACCTGCGCATGCAGGTAATAGGTTCGCAAGGCGTTGTTAATATCGAGGATGGGTTAGGCTACGGAATGGAATTATATGTAGATAACGCTCATCGCCGTCTTCGATTTGGAGCATCGGTGGGTAAATTATTCGTTGATGATTTTGTTTCGGCAGTGCGGGATGATCGACAGCCGATGATTACGTTCCAGGACGCCAGAACTGTGATGGCGTTTCTTGATGCCGCATACGAGTCGGCAGATTCTGGGCAAGAGGTCAGTCTGAAGGTTTTTTAGTTTTGTATAGATGTCAAATGTCAGAAGAGAAGGCATGTATGGATGATTTTTTTCGGCGTATAGTGGCTGATTTTTGATACTCCGGAAGCAGTTATTCCAGCAAAGTTCCCGGAGAACAACCTTGCTTTGATACGTTGAAAAAAATAAATAATGACGCGGGTCTATTTTGACCAGCACATACAGAAAATTGTGCTTCTCAATAATCAATTAACCTGATTTGTTATTTTTCCTTTAAGATAGCACCTGACATTGTTAATAGCGATGTCCATGAGTCTTTTACGTGCATCAAATGTCGCCCATGCAATATGTGGTGTTACAAAGCAGTTGGCTGCCGAGAATAGAGGATTGTCAATTGCGGGTGGTTCCGATGTGAGTACATCAAGCCCGGCCCCGGCGAGTTGCCCTGAGTTCAAAGCATCTGCCAAAGCATTTTCGTCAATCAAAGGCCCGCGAGACGTATTTATCAGAAACGCTGTCGGCTTGAATTTAGAGAGCAGCTCAGCATTTATCATCTGGTTGTTTTTCGCGGTCAAAGGACAGTGCAGAGAAACAACATCGCTTACGGAGACGAGCTCTTCCAGCGAGAGCATGGTGATTTCTCCCGCATCTTCCTGTGATACAAATTTGTCGAACGCTACCACTTTCATGCCGAATGCGTGCGCGATTCTTGCTACCGCTTTACCGATGCGTCCCAAGCCTACTATGCCCAAGGTCTTTCCATACAGCTCCACCAGCGGAAAATCCCAATAGCAGAAGTCGCGGCACGAAGACCATTTTCCATCCTTGACAGTTTGGGAATGGTGCGCTACTTTTTGCGTGAGATTAAGAAGATGTGCAAATACCATCTGTGCGACTGAATCCGTGCCGTATGTTGGAATGTTCGTTACGACAATGTTCCGTTCTGTGGCAGCCTGAATATCGACTACATTGTAACCAGTCGCAAGCACGCCGATAGATTTAACATTCGACACAGCTTCGATGGTTTTGCGATTTAACTGGGTTTTGTTTGTCAGGATGATTTCCGCGTCACCGATACGTTCGAGAATCAATTCATCAGGAGTGTAATCGTAAATTTTCAATTCGCCGAGTTTGTACAGGGAATCCCAGTTCAAATCACCCGGATTGAGTGTATAACCGTCCAGAACGACAATCTGTTTCTTCAATTTGCACCTCATAGGTTTCGTAAATGTGGTTGCATAAAAAACTCCTGCATATCACTATACAGGAGTTTTTGCTTCTACAAAGAACAAAATATCAGCATGAGCTTATTGAATTTATTTTCTGCGTCTAAGGAGCATGACTCCAGAAAGGCACAGAAGTCCTGCCGTTAAGGGTTCCGGTACCAGTGTGCCAGAGACGCTTACATCGTCAATGAGGGTTTGCTGGCTTGAGTAGGAATGCGAGAACGAAATATTCGTCAAGCCGGTAATTCCTTCGTTGTAAAACGCGTATCCATCGCCGCCGTTGTCGTACAGGGTATCATTGAGTGTAACCGTGAAAGTCTGGGTGGCCACATCTGCGGTTATGATGAGATGGTTCCATGAACCGGTATTCCACGTGGCGATCGCATTGGCGGTGTTAGTGCTGTCATAGTAGCATACGGTCTGTGCCGCGGCAGCGTTGAGGGTCATGTTGGTTGCCAGGGCCGCCCCATCCCACAGGCCGAAGTTGAGCGACCTTGCGCCAGTGAAGCCGGTATAGAAGTAAAACTCGAATGACCCCTGCGCCAGTGTATCGAATGCTACGCTTTTGACGGCTTGGCCTTGCGTGTTTGAATAGACTCGCAGGGACTGTGTTCCAGAGTGAACGTAGTAGCCTGGAATGGAGTTACCGTTCGAGAGAGTGGAAACCGTACTTATAACCATGTAGTTGGAAAAGTAAGGTTCGGATGTAACCCATTTAGAGGGATCGGGGTCGGCGTCTCCTGAGGCTGTGGGATAAATGCTTTCAGCTGGTGTTACCCCCTCAAATCCGTCCTGAAATACCGTGACGGTTTCCGCCCATACGCCGGTACAGGTAAATGAGAATAATACTACCAGAGTTAGTGTGGCCTTTTTCATTATGGCACTCCTTTCTGTGTTGTTATCTGATAATAATTCCGGTAAATTATAAAAGATTGTGAGCAGGCAAAAGCCTTGATTTAGAATTATTCTAACATGTAACCTTGTTATCGTCAATATAATTCTAAAAATATTTTTTATTAGCAAAGTTTTGTTGACATATATATCATTTGGCGGTAGAATTATTCTAATTGGAAAGGTGAAATAATGGTTTCGCTCGATACAACATCAGCAATTAAGACTTTGGCAATCAATCTTGCCGGAAAAGCCAACCGCAAAACGATAGTTGCCGGCATGGAAGAATTGATTTCAGACGGGCTGCTCGCTGTTGGCTCTAAGTTGCCGACGAGTAAGGAGTTGGCTGGAATGTTGGGCGTGTCTGGTGGGACGTTGCAGGCGGCGATGCATGAATTGACCGATCGTGGATATCTCAGTCG
>JAQVGE010000099.1 GCA_028696935.1 Minisyncoccota bacterium
GTAGAGTTGCAGAACTTGAATCTAAACTTCAGACTCAGTTGACAGAAAATATTCGTTTAAGTGAAGCTGCAAGAAATGCTGAAAAGCATGCTCTTATTGCAGAAAAGACTGCTTCGATGGACGATGAAATGAAAGAAAAAGTTAAGAACTTCTTCGAATCAAAGGACTATGAATCTACAAAGTCTGACATCGATACATATTGCGAATTGATTAACGAATATAAGACAAACGAGCTTCCTATTGCAAACCAAACACTCTTGCACGAAAAGCGTCAGGACGTTCTTCGTAAGAGACCTGCAATCGAAGATGGAGTTCCTGATTTTATCACTGAAAAATTCAAGCCAGTTGATAATACGCAAGATGTAGATAAGTTCTTGCTACAAGCTAATCAATATCTTGAAAATGCACTATAATTAGTATAAAAAGTTATACGCAATCTGTATAAATAAACTATAACAACAACAAAATTATTCTTTTGGAGGAATAAATGAAACTTACAGAAAAATGGACTAAGGTCCCTGAACAGTTGACTGTTGCTACTATTCCAGATCGCATTATTCGTGAGAATACTGCAAAGCTTATGGAAAACCAGCGCCGTCAAGCAATTAACGAAGATTTTGGTATGAACGTTGGCGCACCTCTTGGTGCTAATCAGGGTATTCCTTTTGGTGGTGACGGTAAAGCTGTCTTTGCACCAATTGCAATGGCTCTAGTTCGTCGTGTTTTCCCTAACCTATTTGCAAACGTTTTAGTTGGTGTACAGCCACTTAATGGTCCTGTAGGTTTGGCATACGCATTGCGTTTCTTGTACAAGGACAAGAACTCAGATAAGATTGTTGAAGCAGGTTGGAAGTCAGTTCCTAAGTATTCTGGCTATTCGGGCTCTACAGCTAACACAAGCGGTATTCCTGATGCAGGTACTGGTATCGAAACTGAAACTGCAGAACATTGGAAGGTCCAAGGTGGTGGTGCTGAAGACTTCACAAAGATGCCTGAACTTGGTATGATGATCAGCCGTCAGGCTATCGTTGCTAAGAGCAGAAAGCTAAGTGCTAGCTTCAGTATTGAATCTGCAGAAGATATTAAGAGAATGCAGAACGTTGATATGATGACCGAAATGGTTAAGATGCTTCAGTATGAAATGACTGCAGAACTTGACCGTGAAACAATTGGTCACTGTAAGAACCTTTGCATTAAGCACACATTTGCACGTAAAGAAGACGTTGGCGTTGATACAGACGCAGATCGTTGGACAGGTCGTTGGTCTCAGGAAAGATTCTCTGGAATCGTAACTCAGATCATGCGTTATGCTAACCAGATCCGTACTGCTACACGTCGTTCTGCTGCTAACATTGCAGTTGTTAGCCCAGATATGGCTACTGTTCTTCAGAGTGCAGCTCCATTCTTTAACAAGATCGTTACAAACGTTAATGGTTCCGCAGCAACTCCAGAAGTTGGTACTTTGAACAGCTCTATTAAGGTATATTGCGACCAGTACGCAACAGACGAACATTTGAATCTTGATAATGGTCAGGTTCTCTTGGCATTCAAGGGATCTGAAAACAACGATGCAGGTGTTATCTTCTGTCCTTACATCACAGGTCTTGTCAACCAGGCAATCGATCCTAACGATTTCAGCCCTCGTATTGGTGTGATGAGCCGTTACGCATTCGCTGATAATATGTTAGGTGCAGAAAACTATTACCGCTTGTTGGAATTCAAGGACTTGTTCCAAAATACAACAGAATCTAAAGTTTGGTAATTTAGTTTACTAGCTTAATTTTAAAACCGAAGTTGCAAAACTTCGGTTTTTTATTATAAATATATTTGTAACTAATATATTAGGTGAACTGAATGGATATTAAACTTAAATGCAAAATTTGTGGTCAAGAATTCACTAACTATTGTAGTGTAACTACACACACAAAGCGTAAACACAATATTGATTCAAAAACGTATTATGCTACGTATTTTAAGACAAACAACGAAGGTTTTTGTAAAAATTGTGGAAAACCAGTTGAATATCGCGATTTACAACATGGCTATAGAGAATTTTGTTCAAGAAAGTGTTTTTGGCAATATACTACAAAATTGCAATCTACGAAAGATAAACGTAAAGCAACGTGTTTGGATAAATTTGGTACAGAATCTTACATGGCTAGTGCTGATTTTAAACAAAAAGCTGAACAAACTAACTTATCTACATGTGGTTGTAAGAATGCAGGTGGTTCAGCAGAATCAGTTGCTAAAATTAAAGCTACAAAATTAGCAAATCATGGTTCTGAAAATTACAATAACATCAAACAAATGAGAGCTACTAAACTCGTAAAATACGATAATGAATGGTATTCAAATAGAAAACAAGCTTTACAGACTTTAGCAGCAAAATATAATGTTAATGAAATTACAACACCGTATGCTATTAAAGAAATTTATAAAAAGTCGTTAAATACGATTGCAACAAAACACAATTATCCATATACAATTACTTCACCATTTTGCATACCAGAAATTAGTAAGAAAGCGTTAGGTCATACCAGTAATATGACAAAACCAGAAAAGAAATTAAACGAATTTTTAACAAATCGTAAATTTAATTTTCAATATGGTTACGTGTGTAATGGTAAAAACTTCGATTTTGCAATATTTAATAACAAAAATAAGTTACAAATTTTAATTGAAATTGACGGATTGTATTATCACGGTCTCACAGAAGATAGTAATGGTAAACACGTAAGAGGCGATACAGATCATGAACGTTTTAGCAAAGTACCAGAAGGTGTAAAATTCATAGTTTGTGATGAGAATAAATTAGAAAAATGCTTTACAGAAATATTGAAAGTGTACGATGTAGATTATAGCGAATGGTTAAATACAATTTTACAAAATATGCCTACCGAATTTCCATATCCCGAGTATGACGATAAGCGTCTAATGACAGATTGGAATCATTTACAACACTGGGACTGGAATCCACATTCAAGAGTTGGCATAAGTATTGTAAATAATTATCACAAACACATCTGGCAATCTAGAGTTGGTAACAATTTAAGTCCAGTCGAATGCTGGCAAAATAAAGAATTACTTATGCAAGCAATAAAGAATCGTGTAATTTACAGCTCAACACTAAGTTCACAAGCAATCGCAGCAGGTTTTAACATTTGTAAAATTGCGCCTAAAGTTTCTGTATTCAACCCAATGCTTGCAAAACACATTGTTAAGTCATATTTGTCAGATTACGAAACAGTATTTGACCCTTTTAGTGGTTTTAGTGGCAGAATGTTAGGTACTTGTGCGTGTGATAAAAAATATATTGGGCAGGATATCAACGAAATACATGTAAAAGAAAGTAATGAAATCATAGATAAATTAAAGCTAAATGCTGTGATTTTGCAAAAAGATATTTTTGAAAGTACTGGAGAATATGATTGTTTGTTTACGTGCAGTCCATACTGTTTAAAAGAAATATGGAATGAACACGAAACAAATAAATCTTGCGATGAATGGATAGACGAATGCTTAAAGCGTTTTAAATGCAAGCGTTATGTGTTTGTTGTTGATAAAACTGAAAAATATAAAGACAAAATTGTAGAAGAAATTAGTAATAAATCGCATTTTAGTAATGCAAAAGAATATATTATTGTAATTTAGTTTACTGAAACTTGTTAAATTTAAAACCCGAAGATTTACTCTTCGGGTTTTTCTTTTGCATAAATATTATATGCTACAAAGTGAATTAAATGAAAGTAAATTGACTAATACATTGGCTGCAGTTGGATTAGCCGCTGGTCTTGCTCATGGTAACGTTGACATGAAACCTGTTCAAGGTTACGATACAAAATATAATAGTGAAACACCAACACTATTTCAAGTAAGACATAATCACGATTTTGACTCTGATCAGTTCAGTTACAAGTTCGATCAATTACCTAACAAGATTGAAAAAACTCCGTATGACTCGCTTGATATACAAGCTACCACTGAAAAAATTTTTGCCACTCCCGGCTCAATTTTGACCAAATATGGGCGAAAAAATGCTGCAAAAATAGCAGAATTTGTCGTAAAAGCAGCTGATAAATACGATATTGACGAAAATATACTTTTGGCAATTTTATCAACTG
>JAQVGE010000005.1 GCA_028696935.1 Minisyncoccota bacterium
TTCCCTCTTCTCCCATCTCAACAGGAGCAGGGGCGATTCCTGCTTTTGCTTGTTTAAGCTGAGAGGAGACAATTCCATAAGGAAAATGAAAGATCGTTGAGAGTTCTTTTAAGTTAAGAGGCATAGCATATTCTCCTGAAAATAATCGATAGGAAAAATCATGAATTAAATTAGACAACTCACTACCCTTGGGACGGAAAAAATCAAAACCATTTCTTCTTGCTTCGTTAAACTGATTAAAAGAAGACTCGATGTCAGATAAAACTTGTTTTGCCCTAACTTCATTCTCCGCCGAAACAACAATTCTGATATTGGTCGCCATTATTGTACTTTTCATTTTCTCTGTTATGTATTCAACAGCTTTTTCATCAACCTGTTTTTCCTTTGGTTCACTCGACATACCTAAAAAATCCCTAGCGATTGAACCAAATTCTCTTGTTAATTGTTTACCAAGACTAGAAGCCACGGAAACAGACATTCCCTCTTTTACGTTAGATAAAACCGTGTTAAATTTTTTGAGAATCTCATCATCTTCTGGACAAACAACTAATTGAATCGCTGCTCCTTCTCCTGTCTTTTTCATTTTTGTGAAAATATTTAAAACTATGTTAAGAGGATCATGGTCAATCCCATCATATGTTTTAATTGGAAAAACTTCATAACTAGACAAAGTGGCATACGAAGCTTTGGTGATATTATTTTCACTAAAAATATTATAATCGTCTGGAACTTCAGTAACTTTAGCATTCGTATGAACACCAAGTAGTTGTTTTTCAAATAAATCAGCCTTATGGTTTGGAACTGAAGCATAAAATACAAAATTATCACTGTTTTCAGACAGAGCAATTTCAAGAGTAAAATGATTACGGTTTATATTTCCCCTACCTTCACCAACAGAATGCATCCCCGCATAGAATTGCTCCATCGCACTTAATAATTCTTTAAGACTTTTTCTGTTAACATCTTCATTTCCAGCATCAGGAAGTGTAATCTCAAAAAGTTTCATATCAAGAGATTTAAATAGGGGCGTGTTTTCTTTTAATCCAGGAATTTTATGAGTTGTATATAAATACTGGACTAAAAAACGATGAAAATCATCATCAATGTGGGGATTATTCATCTTAGCTACAACAGATAATACATTAGAAATACCTTTACTGAGAAGAACTCCGAGCAATTCTTCCATTTTATTATCATGGGTTTCAGGATGAAGACGTAAAACGAGAGATTCTTTATATTTTTCCTCAATAACTGAATTTTTATGCATTACCTCTTTTGGTTCGTAATTTTTATATTCACGAATAATTGAATCAGCAATGGTTTCTTTACTAGTTTCTACCCCTTTCTCCTGTAAGGCTTTTTCTTTTTCAATCAACCTGGCACGCAAAAAAGCTAACTCCTCTTCAGGATTTTTAAACTTAGGAGAATTTTCGAATTTGAAGTTTTCCATTAAAGATATTATATCACACCAAGAGAAACAAAAATATTTTGTTAAAAAATTAAATTTTAGTTAAAACTTCTGCTTCGCCGGGAGTAATTAAAATTGTGTGTTCAAAATGAGCAGAACGAGTTTTGTCGGCTGTCCTGATGGTATAATTATCTGGAGCTTCTATGTCATCTCCTCCATGATTTAACATTGGTTCTATGGCAATTACCATTCCTGGAATAAGTTTTTGCCCTTGACCTTTTTCTCCATAATTAGGAACATAAGGGTCTTCATGGACTTTTTTACCAACTCCATGACCTGCAAGCTCTCTAACAATTCCATATCTATTATTAACAAAAGACTCTATTTCATAACCAATATCTCCAACCGTACCTCCTCCGCGAGCTGCCCAAATTCCAATTTCTAAAGCTTTTTTAGTGTCATCAATAAGTTTCTGGTCTTTTATAGAAATTTTACCGACAGGAACTGTTACCGCATGGTCTGTAAACAGACCTTTGTGATTCAACCCAAGATCAAGAGAAATAATGTCTCCTTCTTTTAAAATCCTGTTTTTCTTTGGAATACAATGAACAATTTCATCATTAATAGATGTACACAAAGAAGCTGGATATGGTTTATCCCTTGGACTTGCTTTGTAATTTAGAAAAGCTGGTTTATCTCCAGCCTCTCTAATTAATTTTAGAGCATAATCATTCAACTCTTGAGTAGAAATTCCTGGTTTAACTTTTTTAACTACTTCTTGCATAATTTTAGCTAAACGCCTTCCCCCTTCACGTAAAATCTCTATTTCTTCTTTTGTTTTTATAATCACGGACATATTTAGATATTAGACCAAAAACACAATATAAGCAAATAGCACTCTAAAAATATAATTAATTTATAACCGTTCCAATAAACTCTTTTCCGTCAAGATAATCTCTTAAATTATTGATATTTTTTCCGTTCATAATAACTACCTCAAGGCCAATCTCTTCGGCTCGACGAGCTGCCACAGGGTCAAACGGAGCATTTATTCCAGGAGTCCAAGAATCAGGCAAGATATCTCTTAATTTGCTCCATGATATTTTTCTAACTTCTTTAGCATCAGGGAAAATTTTAGGGTCTTTATCGTAAACAAAATCTATGTTAGATAGATTGATTAATTTAGAAATTCCCATTTTATTTGCAACATGAACTGCTGCCAAATCACTACTATTACCAGGTTTCCAACCACCACCCACGATAATTGATTTGTTTGTTTCTGGAATCTCATCAGGGTTGAGTAAAATCTTCTCATAAGCCTCATCTCCAAAAGAAAATCTAAGAAGCTCAGCATTTAAACGAGTTACCGAGATGCCCAACCAATCTAAATCTTCATCTGTTGGACTAGCTATTTGTTCTAATGAATCATTATATAAACGACAAACCTTTCCCCCACCAGTTATAATGACAAATTTATAACCTTTATCTATATAATCTTTAATTGTCTGAATAAATACTTTTAGAAAATCTACATCTATTTTTTCAGGAATAATAATTGATCCTCCTAAGGATACAATAATATAATTTTTTTTATCCATTATTTTATAAATTTAAAGATTTTAATATATCCAAGTGGATTTCTTCAATTGTTTTTTCTCCATCTATTAAAATATATTTAAAATCTGATTTTTCTTTTAAATATTCGATGGCTGGGAGGACATTGTTTTTATAGAAATTAAACCTTTCATTAATTGAATCTTCATTATCATCCGGTCTTTTACGTAAAAGCATTCTTTTCTTTGCTTCATCTTGACCAACTTCAATGTTTATTATCACAACCTCTGAACGATTATAGAAATTCATAAACTCTATGATTGCTTGAGCTTGATTAATAGAGCGTGGAATTCCATCTATAAATAAATTTTCTGTGGGTTTTAGACTTGAGAGTAATTCAGAAACAAATAAACTATTGGTAATTAAATCTGGGACTAAAAGACCTTGGTTAGTAATCTCTTTAATCATGTTTTGGGCATAACCGTCATCTTTCATAAAAGACCGAAGGGTATCACCCATCACAAAAGAATAAGAATCGATTTCTGGGTTTATTTTTGCTATATGGTTTTTAAGTAAATTAATCTGTGTTCCTTTTCCTGAACCAGAAATTCCAATAAAAATATAAGTTTGAGGTTTATCCATCACGAATAAAATAATTTATTATTTAATAATGATTACTACACAACCCAGTTATTATACACTAATTATAGAGACATGAAAAAAGAGCCCTGCAGTTTTACTTCAGGACTCTTTTTAATATTCTCTCATCGATAGCTGAGCATCGACTTTTTTAATTAAATCAAGAACAACAGCCACTACAATCAAAAGAGTGGTACCGCCAATAGAAAAAGAAGAAATTCCTGTTATAGCTTTCATAGCTAGAGGTAAGACAGCAATCAAACCTAAGAAAACTGCCCCCATAGTAGTTGTTCTAGTTAAAATCTTTGAAATATATTCACGGGTAGCTTCACCCGGACGAATTCCAGGAACAAAAGCTCCATTTTTCTGAAGATTTGTAGATATTTGGTTAGGATCAAAGGTAACTGAAGTATAGAAATAAGTAAACAAGAAAACAAAGATAAAGTAGACGATTGAATAAACCCACATATTCTCTACAAACCATAGTAATCCATTTGAAATTGATTTTAAGAAAGCACTATCCATCCCAGCAAGGAAAGTTCCGGCCAATTGCGGGAATAATAATATAGACATTGCAAAGATTATCGGCATAACTCCAGCTTGATTGATTCTGATTGGGAGATAAGTCTGAGTTCCCCCAGAAACATGTTCTCCTCTAACTTGTTTAGCATAAGTTACTGGAATTGGTCTTTCTGCTTCACTTACCACAACTACGCCAGCGACAATTATAATTCCAACAGCTAAAAACAAAATATACAAAGGAATACTAGCGGTATCAAAAGTAAAGAAGAATTGTGAAACTTGTCTTGGTATGCTTGCCACAATACCAGCAAAAATAATGAAGGAGACACCATTCCCAATTCCAAATTCAGAAATTAATTCACCCACCCACATAATCAGAATTGAACCAGCCACAATCACAGAAAGACTAGTAAAAACATTCAAAATAGACATATCAAGCATTATTCCTTGACGCTGAAGTAAAACAATAAAAGCTAAACCTTGAACGATAGACAAGGGGACAGTTAAGACCCGAGAAAGTTGAGTAAATTTCTTTCTGCCAATCTCTCCATCTTCTTGGTACATCGCTTTTAAACGAGGAGACATTATCGTCAAAAGCTGCATTATAATAGAAGCAGTAATATATGGACCAACTCCAAGCATCAAAATAGAAAGTGTTGATAAACCACCTCCATAAAAAATATTTAAAACTCCCAAAAATTGGTTATTGTTTACGAAAGATTGTAATTTTAAAGTATCAATTCCCGGAATTGGAATAGCTGAGAGTAATCTAAAGATAACCATGGCACCTAGAATAAACAAGATACGATTTCTGAGTGTCTTATCAGTAAACAACATTTTTAACTTATTCCAAATGATTTCCATAATTTATTTATTTGATACTACCACCAGCTTTCTCTATCTTTAAACGAGCACTTTCAGAAACAATACAATTTTCTACTGTGACTTTAATTTTTATTTCACCATTACCAAGGATTTTCACTTGGGGAATAGTTCCACCAGCTCGCTTGATAAGATTTTTTTCAAATAAGGACTTTCCGTTTATCAAAGCTCCATCTTGGAAAAGATTTAAATCTGAAACATTAACAACTGCAGGCTTAGAAGAAGGTGAACTAAAACGATAACCTCTAAGTTTTGGCAACTTCTTTATAATATCACGAATTTGAGGTCGTCTCTTGTTACCAGCACGAGCTGTTTGCCCTTTCATTCCTCGGCCAGAAGTCTTACCACGAGTTCCACCCCGTCCAACAGAACGAGCTTTTTTGTTTGGATGTTCTCTTTTTAGTGTGTTTAATTGCATAATATTCTTAATTAATTATTCCTTTACTTTTCAACTGTTTTTTCTTTATCTTCATTTAAAATCTCCTCAGAAACAAAAGCTTGGGTTTTTAAAATAGCTGCTTTTGATTGAATTTGATACAAAGCTTTGTAAGCAACCCGAGCATTGTTTAATTTATTTTTACTTCGAGAGTTAATTTTGGCGGTAATATTTTTAAGGCCAGCTAAATCAAGCATGTCTCGAACAGTACTTCCAGCAACTAAACCTTTACCCTTATTAGGCATTAGGGTTAATTTTGAGCTTGAAAATTTTTCTGAAATTGAATAAGGAATAGACATTTCTTTTGTTGTCTTAACTTTAAACATACTCTTTTTAGCCTGACGAACAGCTTTATTGATAGCAACAGCTGTATCTCCACCCTTTCCTGTGCCAAGACCAACAGAACCTTTTTTATCACCAATCGCAATAGCTACAGCAAAAGTCATTCGACGCCCACCCTTAACAACACGAGTCACTCGACGAATAGAAACTATCTTTTGGTCAAATTCTGGCTTAGGACGATCAAATGAGCGAGGTCTTCTATTCCCCCCTCTATTACCACCACGTGGAGAAAATTTACCATCATTTTGATTATTATTTTGTTTTTGTTTTGTTGTTTCCATAATTATTTAAAATAAAAGACCCGCTGCTCTAGCTCCCTCAGCAAGAGCTTTTACCCGACCAGTATACTTAAAACCATTTCTATCAAAGACACAAGCCTTAATACCTTTTGCCAAAGCTTGTTTAGCAAGATCATTACCAATTGTTGTTGATTTCTCTGTCTTTGTTCCCTTCTCTATGTTTAAATCAGAAGCAGAAACAATAGTTGTTCCAGTTGAATCATCTATAATTTGAGCATAAATATATTTATTTGATCGAAAAACAGAAAGACGTGGGCGTTCTTTAGTTCCTAAGATTTTAGCACGAATCTTTTTCTTCAATCTTATTCTCTTTTCTTGTTTCTTATTCATATAATTAATTTAAATTTATCTTTTGATGATTGCTCTTTCGTAAGAAAACTAGACAGCTTTCTTCCCTTGCTTACGACGAATAACTTCACCTTCATAACGAAAACCTTTTCCTTTATATGGTTCTGGTTTTTTTAATGAACGAACAGACGAAGTAAACTGACCTACTAATTCTTTATCTATTCCAGAAACTGTAATTACATTCTTTTCTGCGGTCACAGTTAAACCAGCTGGGATTTTTACTTTTACTGGGTGAGAAAAACCTAAAGCAAAATTGAGTGTATCTCCAGCTACTTCAGATTTAAACCCAACTCCTTCTAGAATAAGCTTTTTAACATAGCCATCATTAACCCCTATAACCATATTCTTTACATGGGAAGCATATGTTCCCCAAAGAGCATTTGTCTTTGGATCGGTTTTAGCTGGGGTAAAGGTAATATTATCTCCATCAATATTAATTGAAATATTCCCAGGAAAATCACGAACGAGTGTTCCTTTTGGTCCTTTTACAGAAAAAGTATTTCCAGAAAGTTTAACTTCTGTACCTTTGGGAACTATAACTGTTTGTTTTCCTACTCTGCTCATAATTTTAAATAATTTTGTGATTTTAATTTTTAAATAAAAATATCTTTACCATAATTTAAATAGAACTTCTCCTCCAACCATTTCTTTTCTGGCTTCTTTGTCGGTTAAAATACCCTTAGGTGTAGTCAAAACTGTTAAACCACGGCTATTTTTTGAAATTCTAATATTTTTTACTCCTTTATATACTCGGCAAGATGATTTAGAAACTCTTTCTGCACCAAGAACCTTTGGTTCACCATCAACATAAACTAAACCGAGCTCTAAAACAGGAAAACCTTTTTGGGTCTTCTTGGTCGCTGATTTAAGGAAACCCTCTTTGACTAAACAAAGAGCAATCGAATTCTTTATTTTAGAATAAGGAACTGTCACAAATTCGTGTCCGACACGACTTGCGTTCTTTATCATATTTATCATGTTTGCGATTTGATCCATATATTTTAGTTAAAAGTTATAAGGTTGAAAGTTTTAAAGTTTATTTTATAACTTTATGAACCTAATTACTTGATTACTTATTCTTACCAACTTGATTTACGAACACCTGGAAGCATTCCTTCATTAGCTAATTCTCTGAAACAAATACGGCAAAGACCGAAATCTCTCATATAGGCATGTCCTCGTCCACAACGAAAACACCGATTTGTTTCTCTGGTGCTAAATTTTGACTTCTTTTTATGTCTTGCGATAACTGATGTTTTTGCCATAAATAATTAATTCCTAGAAAACTTAGTAACTAGTGGTGAGATGATATCTCGTTTATTTTCTTAAAAGCTCAAAGAGCACTTAAGGAGAAAAACGGATCTAGCCTCACGTGAGCTTCATACTAGCAAATACTATAAATTATGTCAAATAAAAAAACCAGAAATAAATGTTTTCTGGTTTTAAAAATTTTTATTCATAAGGCACAAGTGAAGCCCTTTCTATTCTGTATGATTCGCCCTTTTTAATTCCTTGAATAAAAACAACTTTTCCGAGAGAAGGAGGGTATGATTCGTGATACTTAACCAAGTACATCCCATCAAAACCAACTTCATTGTAAATTGCCCTGATTGTATCATTTCCGTTAACTACAACACCTATTGTTGTTTCAGGATAGTAACTTCCACTTCTGTCTTGTTTTATCCAAGTTACGGATGGTTTTTCTTCCGCTGGAATATAACCTCTAAACAAGGTAGCCTTGTCACCGCCGGTTAAAAGGATCACAAAACAAAAAAGAATAAAACCTAAAAGGACAATAAATCCCATTTTTCTACTTACAATAAAACGATTCTTCATTTTCTCAATTTTTAATTAATATATTTTGTTAACTGTTCTTAAAACCCAAAAAGATTCTAAGAACAATTAACAAAAACACCCCCAAAGGTTAATAAACTAAAAATCAAAAGTTTCAAAGAACTAACCTCCTCTGTATATTATACCATATAAATACCCATCTTGTCAATAATAAAAACCCTTATAAATAAGGGTTTTTTGTTATAAAACTATAATTTTTTATTTTTTAAATGGAACTCCTAGTATTTCAAAAAATTCGGTAGCTTCTTCTTTTGTTTTAGCGGTTGTAACAATAGTAATTGCTAAACCAAAAACATCTTTTAATTCTTCGTCGCCAGTTTCTGGAAAAATAGTATGTTCTCTAATACTCATCGTTAAATTACCGATATTATCAACAATCTTGCGGTCAATTCCACGAAAGTCTTTTGTTCTGGGAATTGCTACATTTATAAGTTTATCTAAAAATCCATACATCCGAGAACCACGAAGGGTAACCATAACCCCAATAGAATCACCTTGTCGAACTTTGAAACTTGCAATTGATTTCTTAGCTCCTCTGGTTGCTGGTTTTTGCCCAGTAATCTTTGCTAAACGATCCATTACAAAATCATTACGATCTTTATCACGTTTAATCCCTGAACCGGTACCTGAAGATACAACTACTTTTACTAAATGAGGCGCAGCCATGACATTCTTGTAGCCATATTTATCTTTAAGTACACTATAAGCTTTCTTTTCTTTTTGTTTTATTGTTTCTACCATAAAATTTATATTATACTATCTTCTTAACGTTTGATGCATGAATAGGCATTGCAACTTCAAGGATTTGACTTGGATCTCCTTTTTGTTTTGATTTATGAGCTCTTTTTCTCATATTAACACCTTCAACAACAACCCTATTTAGGGATGGGAGGGATCGAATAACTTTGCCTTTTTTGCCTTTATTTGATCCTGCAATCACTATTACATTGTCTCCTTTTTTAACTTTCATTTTGTTTAATTCGTAATTTTTAATTCGTAATTGATTAAATAACTTCTTGGGCTAATGAAATTATTTTTTGATATCCCTTTTCTGCTAGCTCTCTTGGAATAGGACCAAAAACACGCCCTCCTTTTGGATCTAATTTTTCTTTTTCTATAATTACTACAGCATTATCATCAAAACTAATATATGATCCATCTGCTCGACGATAAGGCTTAACTGTTCTAACAACAACAGCATGATGAACATCTTTTTTCTTAACCCCTTTGCGAGGTTCTGCTGATTTAACTGAAATAACAACCTTGTCACCTAGTGAAGCATAGCGACGCTTAGAAGCTCCAAGAACTTTGAAAACTTTCCCGATTTTACCTCCGGCGTTGTCTGTTATATTTACAATTGTTCCATCTTGAATCATGATTAGCTCTTAGCTATCAGGCATTAGGTTTTCTTAAAACCTAATGCCCAAACCAGCCTAATTAATTATTTTAAAGTGTTTATCTTTAGAAATAGGTTTAACTTCCTCTATTTCAACAATATCACCGACCTTTTTAGAATTAGTTTCATCATGAGCCTTATACTTCTTAGATTTCTTTATTCTTTTGCCATATTTGGAATGTTCTATAAAACGAGTTATCCCAACCACAACAGTTTTATCCATTTTGTCAGAGAGTACTACTCCTTTTAAAACTTTATTTGATTTTTTTTCTTGTGTATTCATACTAATTAACGTGAGACCACGCGAGTAGATACTGGTAATTTAGTTCCTGCTTTTCGAAGTGCTTCTTTAGCAACTTCAGGAGATACTCCATCAACTTCAAATAAAATCCGGCCTGGACGAATATCTAAACAATAACCTTGTGGATCTCCTTTACCTTTTCCCATACCGACTTCAGCTGGCTTAGCAGTAAAAGGTCTATCTGGAAAGATTCTAATCCAAATACGACCAATCTTTCCAACGGTTCGAGAAGCGACCTTACGGGCTGATTCTATCTGATTTGAACGAATTCTTCCACCACTCATAGCCTTAAGTCCAAATGAACCGAAAGAGACTTTGACACCACGAGTAGCCGGAGATATGTTGTTCATATCTGTTCGGTTTGTTTGCCATTTTCTAAATTTTACTTTTTTAGGTGTTAACATAAAATTTTATTACTTTTTATCAGAAAAAACTTCTCCACGATAAATCCAGACCTTTATTCCAATATCACCATAACTCATGTGTGCTTTTTCACGAGCAAAATCAACATCTGCCCTAAACGTCTGAAGAGGAATTGAGCCTCTTTTAATTTGTTCACTTCGGGCAATCTCAGCTCCATTCAAACGTCCACCAAGATAAATACGTGCCCCTTTTACTCCATAAGCAGACATAACTTTTTCAATCGCTTGTTTTATAACTCGGCGATAAGGCATTCTTTTTTCTAATCCTTCAGCAATTGCACAAGCTACAATAGCCGCATCGGCATCAGGGTTTGAAACCTCAACAATATCAAGCTTTAAATCTTCAGGAATAGCTAAACCTTTCTTTTTCATTTCAGAAAATAAATCATTCTTTAGTTTGGTTGCGCCTTCTCCAGAACGACCAATAATCATTCCTGGCCTAGAGGTAAAGACCATAACTTTTGTAGATTTTACATCTCTTTCAATCTCAATTCTAGAAACATAAAAACCTCTAAGTTTTTTTACAAGAAATTCACGAATAACCACATCACTTTGTAAGAGATCTTTGTATTTTTTATCAGCAAACCAGCGAGATTTCCAATCTCTTAAGGTAACTAATCTATGTGCATATGGGTGAACTACTTTTGACATATAATAAAATTAAATTATGAATCTTGTTTTTTAGCTTTTTCTTCTTTTTCTACTTTCGACTTAGTTTCTTTGTTTTTAACTTCTTCTTTTTTATCTTCTATTTTCTCTTTATTTTTCTTCTTTACAGCAACAACTTTTTCAATCAAAGAAAGCTCGATATGGCTTGTCCTTTTGTTTATTCGAGAAGCACTTCCTCTAGCTCGTGGCATACTTCTTTTTAAAACAATTCCTTTATTAACAGTTATATTTTCTACAAATAAATTGTCAGGTGAAACTCCAGATTGCTTAGCGTTTGAAACAGCAGAAGATAAGAGTTTTTCAACAGGAAGTGAAGCTCTTTTAGGTAAGTTCTTTAAATGAACAAAAGCCTCAGCAACCCTCTTGCCTTTTATGAGTCCCGTCACTAGTCTAACTTTGCGAGGAGACTGTCTATAATTTTTTAAAAATGCTTTCATGTTTTAAGATTATTTTTTCTTTGAATCGGCTGAAGCTTTGGCAGATTTTGCGGCAGCAATTTCGGCTTCTTTCTTCTTAGCTTCAAGCTCTTTTTGCATTTTACCTCCGTGTCTAACGAACTTACGTGTTGGAGAAAATTCCCCTAAACGGTGACCAACCATATCTTCACTAGCTAAAACTTCAATATGTTGCTTACCGTTATGAACACCAAAAGTAAAACCAACCATTTCCGGAGAAATCACACAAGCCCGTGACCAAGTCTTAATTACCCCTGTTTCCAGTGGTTTTTTACCAGCGATCTTTTTTAAAAGTCGCTCATCTACATATGGTCCTTTCTTAAGTGATCTCGTCATAATAAATAAGCTCTACTGAGCTCGTAGCACATATACTAGCAAATATAAAATAAAAGTCAACTAGATTAATGTTTAATTATATCTTCTATTAATTTATTAAATAAATATCTTTAAAATTGTCTCCCTTAAAAACAAAGTATAATTATTTTAGGCATAAAAATTATTAATCCAATCACACAAGCTACAAGAACAGACAACAAAACAGCTCCAGCTGCTACATCTTTAATATCACGAGCATAAGGATTAAAATCAGGTGAGGTTAAGTCGATATCTACTTCAAAAGCTGTGTTTAAAGCTTCAACTATTAAAACTAAACCGACAGCAAAAACAAGAGCTATCCATTCAAAATGAGAAATCTTTAAAATAAAACCTAAATAAATAGCTAATATTGTAAAAAACAAATGACCCCAGAAATTATGGGTTGTTTTTATCAAAACCCCCAAACCACGCAAAGCATGATTTGCACTTCTGACTCTAGCAATAATCGAAAATCTCTTTTTCTCTGGGATTTTTTGATTCATTTCCATAATCATATTATACACCAAAAAATCCCCAAAGGGGATTTTTTGATTTAAGCTTTTGTTGTTATTTTGCTTTTCTTCCTTTTCCAACCTTTCTCCTGGAAACAATATGGGCATTGGAATATTTCTTTGGAGTTCTAGTTTTCTGACCTTTACCAGATGGTTTACCCCATTTAGTCTTGGCTCGGCGAAGCCCTCTTCCTTGAGCACCTTCACCTCCACCATATGGGTGATCAACAGGGTTCTGAGCACTACCACGAACTGTTGGACGAATACCCTTCCAGCGTGAGCGTCCTGCTTTTCCAAAATTTTGAAGTTTATACTCACTGTTTGAGACTTCACCAATACAAGCATAGCAATTCTCACTTACTTTTCTAACTTCAGTTGAAGGCATCTTTAGGCTAGTATAACCATTATCATTAGCCACAACTTGAGCAAAAACTCCAGCTGAACGAGCTAACTTTGAACCATTACCTGGCTTAATTTCAATATTATAAACAAAAGTACCAACAGGAATTAATTTAAGAGGTAATCGATTTGCTGTAGTTAGTGGAGCTTTTTCGGCAACAATAAATTTGTCACCAACCTTAACTGACTTTGGAAGAATCACATAACGCTTTTCTCCATCAGCATATAAGGCTATTCCAATAAAAGCATTTCGGTTTGGATCATACTCAACAGAAGCAATCTTTGCAGGAATGTCTTTTTTGTTATATTTAAAATCTATTTCTCGATAAAGACGTTTGTGTCCACCTCCTTTATGACGAGTAGTGATTCGGCCATGATGATTACGTCCAACAGATCTTTTAAAACCATGAGTTAGAGACTTTTCAGGCTTACTCTTGGTTAAAACTCCTCTGTACGAAACAGTGGTCTGAGCTCTTTTTGATGGTGTTGTTGGTTTATAAGTTTTCATAATTTATTTTATTCCACAGTCCTTATATGTGGTCTTAACTAGATTAGACAAACTCTATTTTGTCTCCTTTCTTCAAATAAACGACCGCTTTTTTACCCCCACTTTTATGACCAATCACTCCACGACGAACAACTTTTTTTGAAGCAATTTTTGTCATTGTTATTTTAACAGGAGTAACTTTATAAAGTAGACTTATGGCTTTCTTGATTTCATTTTTACTAGCATCAGAAGCTACATTAAAAGTATATTGACCCTTATCTGCAGAAATAGAAGATTTTTCTGTGATTCGTATCCCTTTCACAAGAGGATGGGTAGGTTTTTTATTTTCTACTTTCTTGTCGTCATCCTTCTTTTCTTTTGTATTCTTTTTTATTGTTGTATTAACCATAATATTTTATTATTTACTGGTCACTTTTTTCTTCTCCATTTTACCTCCTAAGAAAGCAATACTTTCAGTTGGGAAAGAAATAATAATGTATTTGTGGGCAAGTAAATCAACTGGATTAAGATTACGAACCTCGTCTAATTTAACAGTTTTGATATTTGAAAAACTCTTTTTCAATATTTCATTTTTCGCTGGAATAGTTATATAGGTATTCGCTTTTCTACCCCCGACTATTTTTTCAAAACCTGAAATAGCACTTAGGTCTTTTATAATTGCACCTGCGTCTTTTGTTTTAATATCTTTTAGAGAAATTTCTTCTACAAAAAGAAGTTGGCCTTTGCGTAATTTTTCAGATAAAACAGTATAAAGAGCTTTTACTCTCATTTTTTTATTTATTTTTTGAGAATAATCCTTTTCATTACGTGGACCATGAGCAACTCCACCTCCAGACCAAATAGGGGAACGAGAAGACCCGTGACGAGCCCGACCTGTCCCTTTTTGTCTCCATGGTTTTTTACCCCCTCCTCTGACTTCACCACGATCCTTAGTGTGTGCAATAGGAGTACGAGAGTTAGCTTGCATTCCAGTTACAACTTGATGGACCAAATCTCCATTCCACTTAACATCAAAGATTGTCTCAGGAAGATTTAATTTACCAACAGATTTACCTTTTTGGTTATATACTTCGATTTCCATTCCACTGGTGACCTTTTTTGATACAGTCTTTGGAGAATCTTCTATATTTTCTTGTTGTATGTCTTTTTTCATATTAGCCAATTATTTCTAACAATGTCCCGCGTCTTCCTGGAACGGCACCTTTAATTAATAAGTGATTATTTGCGACATCAACTCCAACAATCTCTAGGTTTTTAACAGTAATCCTGTCTCCACCCATTCTACCAGCCATCCGAGTTCCTTTAAAAACTCTTTGTGGTCCTGTTGCCCCAATTGAACCTGGTTCACGTTCAGAGTGTTTCTGACCATGACTACGTCTTCCTCCGTGGAAACCATGACGTTTAACAACACCCTGGAATCCCTTACCTTTAGATAAACCAGAGACAACAACCATATCACCTTCTTTGAATGCTTCAACAGTAATTCTGTCCCCTGCATTAATTTCTTCAATATCACGGAACTCTCGAAGATGTTTAAAAGCTCCTTCTTTGCCTTCTTCTAAAACAGGTTTGATGTGTCCAAGCTGAGCCTTCGTTGCTCTCTTTTCTTTTTGTTCATCGTAGGCTACCTGAACAGCAGTATAACCATCAATATCTGGTTTTTTAACTTGGGTGACAATCAACGGTCCAGCCTCAACTACGGTAACAGGAACAACCTTCCCGTCTTCGAGAAAGCATTGCATCATATGCTGTTTTTTACCAAGAATAAATTTCATACATTTAATTTCCACGACATCAATAATACAAATTCTCACGAATTTACAAATTGCATTTGCTTAATTCGTCATTTGTAATTTATGCCGTATTTGATTACATCATCTTAACGTCTATTTCAACACCAGATGGTAATGATAGATTTGTAAGTGCTTCGATAGTTTTCTGATTT
Organism: Minisyncoccota bacterium; assembly: GCA_028696935.1. The sequence continues at coordinate 15,246 of JAQVGE010000005.1, forward strand.
GGGTTTAATATATCGATTACACGTTTATGAACCCTGATTTCAAATTGCTCACGAGCATTCTTAAAAACAAACGACGCTCGATTTACCGTATATTTTTTGATTTCAGTAGGAAGAGGTATCGGACCAACTATCTTTGCGTCATAACGCAAAGCCGTATCTATAATCTGTTTAACAGAAGTGTCTAAGATCTTATTTTCATAAGCTCGAACACGAATACGAAGTTGAACAACTGCGTTTTCCTTATCCTTTTTTACTTTTGTCCCACCATCTGATGGGTTTTTCTTTGTTGTCATACTTTTCGTTTGTAATTAAAAAGAGCTTTATAAAACTAAACTATTTAATGATCTTTGTAACAACTCCTGCTCCAACCGTCTTCCCTCCTTCACGAATAGCAAAGTGCATTTGTTCCTCAAGACCAACTGGGGTTACTAATTTAACAGAAAGTTTAACAGTATCTCCTGGCATAACCATTTCTACTCCTTCAGGTAAAGCTGATTCACCTGTTACGTCTGTGGTACGAATGTAAAATTGAGGTTTATATCCAGTGAAGAATGGAGTGTGGCGACCACCTTCTTCCTTCTTCAAAACATACACTTCACACTCAAATTCTGAGTGAGGAGTAACTGAACCTGGTTTACAAAGAACCTGACCGCGGTGAATATCTTCTTTTTTAATTCCGCGAACAAGAATACCTGCATTATCACCAGCCATTCCTTCTTTTAAGTTCTTGTTGAACATTTCAATACCAGTAACTGTTGTTTTAACAGTATCTTTAATACCAACAATTTCAACTTCTTCTCCTAATTTAATAACACCACGTTCAATTTTACCTGTTACAACTGTTCCACGTCCTTCAATTGAGAAAATATCTTCAATTGGCATTAGGAAAGGCTTTGCTGTATCACGTTCAGGAACTGGAATATAAGTATCAAGAGCTTCAATTAATTCTAAAATCTTTTTAGACCAATCATCATTATTATCAGCAGCTTCAAGGGCTTTAAGAGCAGAACCTCGAATAACTGGAGCGTTTGCACCATCAAAACCTTGTTTGGTAAGAAGTTCACGAACTTCTTCTTCAACTAAGTCAATCATATCTTGGTCATCAACCATATCACACTTATTTAGGAAAACAATCATCTTTGGAACGTTAACCTGTTTTGCAAGCAAAACGTGTTCTCGGGTCTGAGGCATTGCTCCATCTGTAGCCGCAACCACCAAAACTGCACCGTCCATTTGGGCAGCTCCAGTAATCATGTTTTTAATATAGTCAGCGTGTCCTGGTGCATCAATGTGAGCATAGTGACGAGCTGGTGTCCAATATTCGTTGTGAGACAAAGCAATAGTAATACCACGAGCTTTTTCTTCTGGAGCTGAGTCAATCTGGTCAACTCCTTTTATTTTTGCTCCATATTCACCTCCTTGTCTTGATAAAACTTGCAAAATAGCCGCAGTCAATGTAGTTTTACCGTGGTCAACGTGACCAATAGTACCCACATTTACATGAGGCTTATCTCTGTTAAATTCTTCTGCCATATGTTTTATTGGTTAATAGTCATAACAGAGTAGATAATAACTAATACTCTATTCTAACCACTAACATAAATTAATAATAAATTTAATAAGTGACTATTATACTAGCAAATATAAAAATAATGTCAAATTAAGTTTCAAAAAAACACCAATTTAAATACCAAATTGGTGTTTTTCTCTCTAGTTTTATTTACCTTTCGTTGAAGATTGGATTAAACTCATCCACCGTTATTTTAACTGAATTTCTTGCTTCTAGACTACCATTTTGACAATAAACCTCATAAATATTTGTTTTTTGTGGCTTAAATAAACCAGTATCACCAGTATAACTTTGATCTTTTACTAAATATTCCCCTTCAACCTCTGGATTGGGGATTGAGCAAAATGAACCTTCTCTAGATGCCGTCCACTCTAATACAATCTCTTGTCCTTTTTTAATATTTTCTGAAGGTTTAGCTACAAGAGTAACACTCAAGCCTAGAGGATTATCACCATTAACAGTAATCTTTTTATTGTCAGTTGCCATCTGCTCTCCCCTACGACAAGTAATAAAGTAGGTTGTCGTGTTAGCTGGACTAACAGATTTTGTTCCATTCGAAAGACTGCTGGTTTCAAATTGTTCACTCGAACAAGTATCCGCATTAGAAACCCATTTCAAATCCGTAGATTCCCCTTCATTAATTTGATATTTTGAAGCAGTTAGAGAAACAAAAACTTGATCTTCTGAAACAACTTCAACCTCAAAAGATTCCCACGGAGAATTATTCCCCCCATAATAATCTTGAGTTAAAACTTTAAATGTTTTCTTTCCTAAAGAACTCCAATAATAGTTAGCTTTAACAGATTGTCCAGATAAAACAAAGTCATTTCCAGGAGTTTCAGGATTATCAGGAATCCATTGATCAACAACATTATCATTGTTCCAATCTACTCCATAACGAATTTTTTCATTATTTGGATCAGTTGAATACAAAACCCATTCTCCTGTTTTAGAAATAGTTAATATTCTATCCCCATTAATCGTTGGAGTTGCTGGAGATAAGTTTTCTTCTAAAATTGCTCTAACCTTTATTTTATCGAGCACGGTATATTTAGAAGAAGAAGTGGAGTAAGCTCTTAGTTCGATGTTTCTTTCTAGTCCTCTTGTAGCAAAATCAGTTATTGTATAAGGAACCGAAGTTCTCCCC
>JAQVGE010000100.1 GCA_028696935.1 Minisyncoccota bacterium
GTATTAGTTCCTAGACAATTAATATTGGTAATACTAGCAAGACCAATATCTCCAGCTACTGTTATAGCCCAATCACCTGCTTCAAAATTACAAGCTGTAACATTTTCGTCCATATGAACAAGAATAGAATCAATCTTTCCATCTGGTATTCCTTCTAAAACACCAGTATTCAAATCACGGTAAGAAGCAAGAACGGTTGTATCAGCAGCCCCAACATTAGAAACTCCGATTAAACCAAAAGCAAAGACAAAAACACCAAACAAAAACAAAATATTTTTAAAATTTAATTTCATAAAAAATTAATAATTTACTAATAAAAAAATAAATAGACTAAAATTAAAGTGAACTCGACGATACACTTCAAGCTATCTTAATTATAGCAAAAACAAATAATAAAAATTTATTAAAAGTGGATAACTTACTATTTCTAAGTAGCTGATAACTTATTATTTACTATTATTTATAATTACTATATAATTAAATAAAATATTCATTTGGTAAAATACGTTTTCGATCAATCAATTAAGTAATTCAAATTACGAGAAAAATTACGAGAAAAAAGAAAGGCTGGTTTTAAAACCAGCCTTTTATTTATTTTTGACTCTATTTTACGAATTTATATAAAAATAAACCCCGATGATATGTGGGAAACATCGGGGTTTAGTCTTAATATGATTCTGGATTTAGGCCAAATGTTTTTATTTGCCATTCGGTAAAAGTTGTAGAACCTTCACCATACCCAAAATCAGAAGTAGTTTCATCTTGTTCAAAAACAGAAAAATGTTCTGCTTTCTTGATTCTCCTGTCTTCATCAGAAAGTCTAATTTGAACTTTTTTCAAGTCGCTTTTGAAGGTGTGGATATCTGTGTATCCAAACTCCTCACCATGTCTTTGAAAAAGATCTTGGCAGATTGATAACCAAAGGTTTTTTCTTTCACCTCTGGGAAACTTAGATTTATTAGCTTGATAGCGCTCACGCAACTCTCTAGCTAAATCAACAAAATCTTTTGCCATAACAATATATTTTTAAGTTACCCTTACGTATATTATACCATAAATTATAAACGAGGTCTAGATAACAACTCTTAATAATCAAGAGTATTTAATATGGTTGATTTATAAGGCTATTCGGACGTCCAACGTCCGACTACCCATATAATATAAGGATATTTCCTAAAATCGCACCTCCAACAACCAAAAACCCTTACAAAACAACAACATTCGGACGTCCAACGTCTGAATGTGAGAAAAAAGTGTTGGAAAATAAAGGTTGTCGGACGTTGGACGTCCGACAGTGGGGGGGTTAGGAGTAAAAGAAAACGAAAAACTCCCCTGCGGGATAAACCGAGGGGAGCTTTAAGAATACTTTAGGAGTATTAAACCAATACATTTTGAGGAGTATTAATCAGTTGCAAGCTTGAGTCCTACTTTTTCAGCAATTTGTTTTATCCAAGCATCATGACGAGAAAGTTGAGAAGAAATTGCTGCATATTCTACACTCAAATTCCCTATTGATTTAGCAATATTATCACTAGAAACAATAAGACCTTGAACTAATTCTTTTAAATCAGCCATGTCACTTTTTACTTCTAGAATATCATTCTTCATAAATCCAATATCCCCCTTCACATCTAAAACACCATCCTTCATTTCTAGAATATCATTCTTCATAAATCCAATATCCCCCTTCACATCTAAAACACCATCCTTCATTTCTAGAATATCGTCCTTTGTGGTAAAAACTGATTTAAGTTTTAATATATCTTCGTCATTTAACATGAAATCATTATACTCTAATAATTAAAAACAAGTCAAATGTATTGGATAGCGAGAACTGTCCTAGCTAGTGGAATTGAATTTTTTAGGGGGATATCCTTATTTTATAAAATTAGTCGGACGTCCAACGTCCGACAGAAAGAAATATCCTTGTTTTATAAGCGTAGTCGGACGTTGGACGTCCGACTATTTGGAATATGGGGAACGAAAAACTCCCCTGCGGATAAACCGAGGGGAGTTTTAAGAATACATAAGGTGTATTAAACCAATACATTTTGATCCTCCAACAGTACTAAGTACTATTCGGCGGACAAAGGGCGTATCAACCAGTGAATTTCAGAAACTATTAGAGATTAACAGTTGCTGTAGGTGAAGTCATTTTATTATCAGGAACTGGTTGACCAGCTACTGAAGTAACTTTAACTTCTAACCACTTACCGTTATCCGCAGCAACAACTGGTGTTGTTGCATCACTACCTAGAGTGTAACGAACACGGAAGGTTGTTTCATCTCCAGCAGCAACAGTATAACCTGTATTACCACCAAGAGTAACAACACTATCACCACTGTATCTTGTAAGTGTTCCTTTAATATCGGTCATAAATGTAGCACCTTCTACTACTACAGCTGTACTTCCTGCGGCTATTGCATCATCAACATCAGCAGCAAGAACATCAAAGTCTTCATTGTCAGCTTCTACTGTGAAGAAGAAGTCAACCATTGTTCCAGTTGATGCAACTGTCCAGCTTAAGTTACTAACATTAGCTACAGTTGTACTTAAGACCATTTCGTTACCTGATCTATTTGTAAGACCAGATGTTTCAACAGAATCACCGTCAACATTTTCAACAATAAGCTCTGAAGCATCTAATGAGAAGGTAACAGTTTCACCTGTTGTATAAGTAGTACCTAATCCTTCTTTCATAAACTCAGTATAAACTTCAACAGTTATTGTTTCACCTGCTTCAACTTCTAGTTCTCCTTCATCCATTGTGAAGGTGTAGATACCAGCAGCATAACTATAGTCATCATAAACCGTACTTCCAACCTTTAAGTAGATATCACTTACTACTTCGTCTGCATCAGCAGCTCCTGGAACAACAGTAATAGGTATTTCAAGAACATTTAAATCAGTTGAATCTGAATCAGCTTTTAATCTAAATGCAAATACCATGTATTCATCAGAAACACCAGTATCTTTAACTAATAGAGTAGCAGCATCTGGATTACTTGATGCTGATAATGTAGAAATTTCATCATTTGCAGTTGAATCTTCAAAATCAACATTTACTGCATCAACAGCAACATCTGTTCCTGCATAAGTCATGATAACTCCCATTGCATCTTGGAATCGAACACTTGTTACATCTACATCCCAAGTATTACCTATGTCATCTGAGTAAATAACAGAATTAGCGTTTAGGACAACATAAAACTTAACTTTTTCTCCTTTTTCAACGATTGCGCCAGAAAGAGAAATCGCCTTTGTGTAAGTTGTACTATCTTTTGAGAATTCATCAACGTCTGCTGAGCCAACTTTTGTTGAACCCATGTATACATCAACAGAATCAATATATCTTTCAAGGCGAGTAGAACCATCTCCTGCTCCGTCTTTTAATTCAACTTTGAAAGAACTAACATCAACATCGGAACCGTTGTCAGCTTCTACATAAACACCAAGAACTTTTTCACTTCCGCCTTCACCAATTGTTTGTTCTGTTCCTGATGAAAAATCAGTAACAGATATATCACCTTGTGAACCTGTTAGAGCACCTGTAACTGGAGTTGTAGCTCCGGCACATGATGCACCTGTCATGTAGTTGAATAATGCACCTGCTGGACAACCAGGAACTTCAGTAACTGGAGTTGTCACACAAGGAGCGCCTGTCAAGTAATTGAAGGCTGCGCCTGCTGGACAACCAGGAACTTCAGTAACTGGAGTGGTTGTACCATTCATAGCTGCTTTTGTAGCAGGACCAACAATACCATCAGCTGTTAAGCCGTTGTTTGCTTGCCATGCCATAACCTTTGCTTTGGTCATAGGACCGAAAACACCATCAACTGGAGTAGCACCGACAACAGTCTGAAGAGTCATAACATATGACCCAGTACTACCAACTTTTAAAGTTGTAGGACCAAGATCAACTGCAGCGTAAGTATTCATAGCAAAAGCTAGAGCTACGACTGCGAATGTCCCGATCAAAAATTTAAAAGCTTTTGATTTTATTTTTAACATATCTTTTTTAATAAATATTACGCACGTTTAGATTAGTTCCGACTTATTCGAAAAGCACTTAACTAATAATTGAATGTACTT
>JAQVGE010000101.1 GCA_028696935.1 Minisyncoccota bacterium
GAAAAATCTGTAATTATTGTATCTTTTATTTTCTATATTTTTCTGATGATTTGATATGTCAGACCAACTTGGGATGAATATTTTATGGAGGTATCTAGATCTATTGCCAAGAGAGCTACTTGTGACAGATGAAGAAGTGGATGTGTTGTTGCAAAAAACAACCGTTTGCTTGTGACGTGATATGTTGGTTCACCTCCAGGTATGCCTCATTGTGATGAAGTTTGACATCAATTTAAACAACTTACACACGAAGATTGATCAGTAACTAATCATTGTGTGAGGACTGTTCATGCAGAACAAAATGCAATTTGTCAGGCTGCAAGATATGGTATTTCTTTGGATTGAGCTACTTTGTATTGTAAAATGACTCCTTGTAGAACTTGTGCAATGTTGATTATTAGTACATGAATAAAAAGAGTTGTCTGTGAAAAAAAATATCATGCTGGCGCTGAATCAGAAGCGATGTTTAAAGAAGTCTGAATTGAATTAAATTATTTTGATGAAAATGTGGAAAGTTATGATAAGCAGTAGTTTGGAACATTGAGTATAATTTTTATTTAGAGATTAGATTCCGACTCCAATTGACAAAGTCGGAATGACATTACGTTTTATTTATTATAATGTATTATGGGAAGATGGCATAGTATAGCAGCTAGAAAAGCTGCGTGAGATGTTGGTAAGTCAAAAACATATTCGATGATGTCAAAACTTATTCAAATAGCTGCCAAAAAATGAGCGGATCCAAAAATGAATCCTAGTTTGGATTTGGTTTTGCAAAAAGCTAGATATCATAGTGTACCTAGAGATATTGTGGATAGAGCTATTTTGAAATGATCTGGACAGCTTGAATGAGAAGAATTGGTAGAAATGTATTATGAATGATATGGGTCTTCATGAAGTGCTTTGATTATCAGGACATTAACTTGAAATACAAATAGAACCGCTACAAATGTAAAAACCACACTCAATAAATTTTGAGGTTCTTTGTGACAACAATGATCTGTTTCTTGGCAGTTTGATGAAAAATGAGTTATTGTGACAGATGGAAAAATCAAAAAAGAAATTATGAAATGAAATGAAGTAGAAACGACAATTCCTCTTGATAAAGATGAAGCAGAAATGGAAATTATGGAACTTTCTGTTGATGATATTTCTATTGAGAATTGAGTTGCTGTTGTATTTACTGAAAAAAATAATTTTGCAGAAGTTTCCAAAGCTATGGATTTTTTGGGTTATCATATAATTGAATCAGATCTTCAATTTATTCCTCAAAACGAAATGATATTGTCTGGAGAAGATTTGAATCAGTTAAATATATTGGTTGAGGCTTTGGAAAATGATGAAGATGTAGATAAGGTTTGGACAAATGTTAGGTTTTAGAACGTTAGAATTTGGAGAGTTATGGTTTTATTGTCTAAAATCTAAAGCGAAGCGTTACTAATAGTCTATATTGTTTTACAAAGACCGTTTTCGTTTAGCATTCTGTACATTTCAAATAGTCTGATTGTCTTTCTATAATTATCTAATCATTCGAAATTAGTATTTATATTTTCTATAATTGTTTTTAGATCTCGGATGGTATTTGCTTTTGTTTGATTCTCTTCGATGATATTTGATTTTTTTCTGATTGTTTCATCAATAACATTTAATACTTCTTGAGGTAAAAGTTCTTTATCTTCTGTTAGACATTTTCTTCAAAGATCTTTCGCAATTTCTGTTATCTCTTCTGAAGAAATGTTTTGTCCATAAATTTCTAATTCCACCTTACCATCATATCTTGTGGTATTTTGTTTGATAATTCAATCTTCATTAATTTTTGTGTATACAAATTCTTGAACAGCTATAATAGGTGGAAGATTTTTGAGAAATTTTTTGAGATCTTCAGCCTTGTTTACATTACTTTCCATTCATACTGTATACGCCAATGATGCTATATTTCTATATTTTTCTCTAAATCTGTAAAAGCATTGGCTTTCTGTTTCTGGAGAGCATCACATCATATTAAAAATAGTTCTATTGATTGTTGTATTGTCAATTAGACCCAAATCTTCGTCATTGAAAACCCGTTTGTTTATTGAATATCAAAGTGTTTTATTGATGTCATTTTCTCATGAAAAAATTCAGTTTTGTGTTTGTTCTTCCAAAAGATCTTTTTGATCAGTTTTGATTTGTTGTCGCAAATAATAGAAAAATTCTCATAATAAACTTATATTTTCTTGGTCAGATGTTGTAGTGATTTTATCGGTTAAAAATAGTAATGCGTTTTTTGATGGAGATGTAAATGAAAAAGTTATTTTGATTCAGAATATTCAATTATCATATTCTTGTATATCACTAATTTTGATGTCTTTGATTTGATTTATTTCATTTTGTTCTGTTGAACTAAAAAAATCAGACCATTTTTGGAGTAGATTTATATCATTATATGGATTCTCTTCCAAAAAGCTTCTTCCCAATATATCTGTTCTTAATGTGTCAGTGTAATATTCTTTTCGAATGTTTAATTTTGGTAATAATAAATACTGTAAGAAATTTGTGTATGGATATAATAGGTTTTCTTTATATTTATTATATCTTATTGTTTCATCTTTTATGTTCTCATTGTTTTCTATGAGATCATATATTGTTGTAGAAGACGCAATATCATTTCTAGTTAGTGTATTTGTTTTTAAATTTGTTGTGTCGTATTGAATTATTTTTTCCAAAGAAAATGGATCTCTATTTAATGTTGTGATAGTTTGATAGAGTGAAAATCAACGATATAAAGCTATTAAAAATACAATAACAGTTATAATAATTATTGTTTTCTTGTCATTTTTTTTACTATGAAAAATCTTTTTTGCTATATTTCGTATTGATATAAGCATTTCTTTGGCTTTTTTAATTTGTTCTTGGTCTATTATGGGTTTCATAATAGGTTTTTCTTGTTTTATTTTTTCCATTATGTTTAATATTTGCTACTAAAAAAGTCACTAATTTCTCTTTGACTACCTTTTTGTATTGGTAAACTAAGTTTTATTGATGAATTATTTACGGTAAATACAGTAGAACCAACTCTTATTATTTTGGGACTTGTTTTTATTTGGTCAGCTTTTATTCATTCTCAAATAACGAGCAAGCTTTGTTTTAATAAATTTATTAAATTTGTAACTATAAATACATGAGGATTTAGTATTCATTGTTTATTTAGAGATATTTCATCTTGTGAGTTTGTATTTAGATCAATGGTAAATTCTACTTTATCTTCTTTTGGATTAAATTTTAGAAAATTAATACTAAATGTTGGAACATCTGTTTCTTGAAGTTTATTTTCTACGTAATTTGCTAATTGTTTTATAAAATCAGTATCAACTTCTCTTTGGGGCTCAATTATTTTATAATAATTATCAAAATCTTCTATTGTAGAACAATTGTTTGTTATTTCGTATGGGTTTAGAAAACAAGTGTTTGTATAGACTACTATATCTTTTTCTGCATCAACCATCATCTTTTTTAACTGTCATTCTATCAAGATGGGGTCTTTGTTTGAGCTATTTGCAAATCACTTTATAAAACTTTCCATATATGAAAAAGCTTTGAATGCTGTTATAAATTTTATATTTTCTATTAGAGAAATTCTTTTCTTGATTCCATTCGTTCATTGTTTTGTTTCTATTATATCATATAGTTGTTGTGGGATAAAACCGTATTTTATGATTTCCTTTTTGATAATATCTAGTTTTTGGGCATTTTGCAGTGTTGTTTCAGTTAGACTTTTCGTGTTTTTTTCTAAAATATCTTTTTTGTGTAAATAATTAAGTTTTCTGCTTTGAATTATATTTTTAGTTGTGTTTTTTGCATCAGGATTTGTCATAATATCAGTTTTATCTGCTCGTAATGCATATTCATTTACATTTGTATGTTCGCTAATTGTTTTTGTAATTGTTTTAACTCTTTCTACAAATGTTTGATTTGTGTTTTCGGTTGGATTTACTGATAAAGAAATATATTTATCATATATGCTAATTAAAAAAATAGCTAAGAAAGATATTAAAATTGCTATATAAGCCAACATAATTTGTTCTATTTTTTTGTTTGTTCTTTGTGTAATA
>JAQVGE010000102.1 GCA_028696935.1 Minisyncoccota bacterium
GGTAGACACCCTTGCTCCCGGCCGTATCGATAAGCTTGATGGCAAGGTCGAACTTTTCTTTCGCTTGGTCTTTGTCTTGTGCTTGCGCGGCAAGCTGGAACTTCTTGACAGCGGTGCGTACGGCACTCTTGGTCTCTCTGTTCCGCATTCTTCTTGTTTCGTTCTGGCGCTCTCTCTTGGCAGCCGAGCTGGTGTTGAACACGTAATACCTCCAAAGGTTTGTCAATTATATAAGTTCAAGGGAATTATTTGTATCTCTGAACCAACGGATACACAAAATACCATACTCAGTAAAATCGGTCAATACAATAGTTTGTATCAGTTTGCAAGAAATTCGTCTAGATACTCGCGGTCTATCTCCCAGCGAGATGTCTCGTCATTCATGTGAACCGCCGTGAACGGAATGGTCAAGTGCCGTCCCTCGGGACCGACAAGTGAAATCTTGCGCGACAAGATGTTCACCTCGGTGATTTTCATCAGTTCATGCTGTACCTTGAGTCGGCTCCCCTCGGCGGGCAGTTTCCTTTTCTCCTCGGTATAGAAGTCGTATTCATAGGAGAGACAACACAACAGCCGTCCGCAAGGTCCCGAAATCTTTGTTGAGTTCAACGAAAGATTTTGTTCCTTCGCCATCTTGATCGAGACGGGATTGAGTTTGTCGGTGATCGCATGGCAACAAAAATCCCGTCCGCAGACAGCCAGTCCGCCGAGCACCCTCGATTCGTCCCGCACGCCGATCTGGCGCAGTTCGATCCTGATCCTGAAGACACCGACCAGATCCTTGACCAGATCCCTGAAGTCGACCCGGTTCGCCGCGGTAAAAAAGAAAATGATCTTGGATTCTCCGAACAGATAGTGCGCGGAGACCAATTTCATGTCCAAACCGTGCGCCTGTACTTTCTCCCGGCAAAGCACGAGAGCTTCTTCTTCCATGGAGGTCAGCTCGAGATACCGCTGGTAATCCTCCTTCGTTGCCATCCGATCGATCCAGTCGATATCACCGCTGATCCGCACGGGAACATCGGGTTTGTTCCCGCCCGACGCTCCATTGCAGCAGCCGCAACCCGTCGGAGCAGCAACTTCACCTGAAGGTTCGTCCGGAGCTTGTTCGCTTCCACCCGTTTCCGGGTCCGCGAACGCCGCAAGATCATCGTCCACCCCATAGCTCTCCTCGAAGGAGGCTCCGTGAAGGCATGCGCCCTGGCATTCGGTGGAACCCGGCTCATACCCTCCCATGGCCATCGCCGAGCCTACGACCAGGCCATAATCCAGACCATAGCGCGAGGGAGCGATCACGTGCACGCCCCGATCCAGCGGTTCCGCGGAGGCACAGACGGAGAGTTCGTTCGAAGAGGGATTCTTCACCAGGTAGATATATCCGTATTCGGCGCGTGGGGACGGTTTCCTCTGGTGATGATCCGTTCCCGACGATCCATGGTAATTCCTATCTTTTTTCATCAATATCCTTATTTGCTTGAGAGGAAAGACGTTACAATCCAGACAGCATACCCTAACCTACCATGAAGGCTTGAAATTGTCAAATGGAAATCCTCCTTGACGCCCGCAAGGGTTCATGGTATCCTGAGTTTTCACCAATTAGGACGAAAAGAGGGGTCCAGACCATTGCATGGCAATGATTTACGCGGACCCCTTGACAGAATATTTATGTTGTGCGTCAGCGTTTCCTCTTCGTTTCCGCCAACATGTTCCTGATGGCTGCCTTGGAATACACGTTCATCCCGAAATTGATCCCCATCTTTTCCTTCAGCTGCCGCATCACGTTATCGTAATACAGGGTCTTGAAGGTACTTTCGTTGAGTTGGTCGACATTCGCCTTCCTCAGGGACGAGATGATCCTGTTGCTCGAATACCCGTGATCCAGCTCATGCTCCAGGATCCTCACGATCAGCAGCGAGATGAAGCAGGTCAGGAAATGGGAGCCGATCCTGTCCTTGCGGGACACATACACCGGTCTCGCATCCAGCTCACTCTTGGTCACCCGGAAGGTCTGCTCGATCTTCCACAGGCCATGGTACATGTCGATGATGTCCCGGGGAGTGACGGTCCTGTTGAGCTGCAGCATCCCCTCATCCTTCAGCCACCGGCTCTTCCCGTCGAACATCGGCTCGGTCTCGCCGGTCTCGCGCCCCCTCCCGTCGATGACCGGACGCAGGCCGGTCACATTGGTCTCGATCACATAGAATCCATCCAGGGACTCATCTTCCTCGAGTTTCCCGAAGTCGAATACTGCCTTCGCCTCATAGGTGTCAAGCCGGGAGCCGGTCGCAGGGTCGAACACCTGGGTCCTCAGGTATTTGTTCTTTCCGTGATTGTTGTCAATCACGTCCCTGCTGCGCGAGTGTGACGCGGCAAGCGCTTTCTCGACAGCGGCCTGGCGATCCATCCTCGCCCTGTCGGCATACTTGGAGGACCAGTAGACAATCTGGTAATGGCCCACCCCCTTCACACGCTTCCTTTTCCCTTCGGCATCTTTCACATGGGTGTCCTTCACCTCATCGAGCACCTTGAACATGAACGATGTGGGAGTCCGCGTGTCCGCGGACGCGATCTTTCTGCCGGAGGCATCGAAACGGACGTACCCTTGGGGATCCCTCACCGTATCCTTGAGGGTCTGCGTGCCGCCACGCACCGACTTGCTGAAGATGTAGCCGTTATGGCTGGTGATCACATCGGCGACATTGTCCCCGCTCATCATGGCCTTGTCGGCGACAAAGATGATGTGGTCCATGGCGAGTTGGGAGCGCACCTGCTCGCTCATGGGGGAGAAGGTCTTGCCGTCGTTGGTGTTCCCCTCAAACAGGTCGTAGGTGACCGGAAAGCCCCGGTCATCCATGAACAGTCCCATCTGGACGATGGGATTGGGCCGGTGCTCCTTGCTGATCCCCTTCTTCCTGAAATCATCCTCGTTGTCGATCTCGAAGTAGTAGTTGGTCACATCGTAGAACAGGAGGGTCGAATCCCTGCCATGCAGGTCCACCATCCTCCGGTGCAGCATCTGCAGCAGGTCCTCCCGGTAGCGGGGAAGAATGCTCAGGGATCGGTAGACGGCATTGAGATCGAATGCCATCTTGTCGAAATACCTGCCCCGGGCCAGCCATGCCGCCCGCTTGGATCCGGGAGCAAGGATCCGTTCATAGACAAGCAGCTTGACCACTTCCGTGAGGTTGTAGGAGATGTCCAGGTACTTGCGGCGGTCGTCGAAGAACTTGGCAATGCCGAGGGAGTGGAATACGGCACTGAGCGCGGCATAGCCGATATTCTTCACACTGTCATAGCTGCCGGCATCCGCATCGAACGGCAGCAGCGCCTCGGGCATCAGCTCGACCACCACGGCGCCCTGCCGCTGCCTCTTTTCCTGGGTCATGCGCTTGGCGACCTGCTTGAAGTGGGCGACCGGGTCGTCATGCAGGTCGGCGAATTCATCCACATAGCCGACACGCTCGATGGTGCGATGCTTGATCTTGCCGTTCTCCTTGTACCCTTCGACGATCATGATCAAGGTTCTGCCTGTCTTCTTCTCGAGGAGAGTCTTCACGAACATAGGAGCCTCACTTGCAGGCAGTATAGCATGACAGACAAAAACAGACAATATATATATTCTTTCAAAATATGTGAAATTGCAAAAAAAAATAGCCTTGGAGGGCTTGGGAATGTAGTTCCTGGATTCTATTGCCTATTCAGCTGTGACAAAGACCGGTGCGACGGGAGCCCGTTCGATCGCCGAGTCCATCGTTTCGAGACTCCCCTGGTGACAAGTTGGCCCCTGTGCCTTCACGACCGGCTCGACTTTTAGTACATTTCCTGAGTTTTCACCAATTAGGACGAAAAGAGGGGTCCAGACCATTGCATGGCAATGATTTACGCGGACCCCTTCACAGAATATTTATGTTGTGCGTCAGCGTTTCCTCTTCGTTTCCGCCAACATGTTCCTGATGGCTGCCTTGGAATACACGTTCATCCCGAAATTGATCCCCATCTTTTCTTTCAGCTGCCGCATCACGTTATCGTAATACAGGGTCTTGAAGGTACTTTCGTTGAGTTGGTCGACATTCGCCTTCCTCAGGGAC
>JAQVGE010000103.1 GCA_028696935.1 Minisyncoccota bacterium
GTATGAATACAAAGAAAATGACTGAAAAAATTATTTCTTATCTAAAAAAAGATAAATATAATTTTATTTGTGTAAATTTCCCAAATGCTGATATGGTAGGACACACTGGAAATTTTGAAGCAGCTAAAAAAGCTATTTCAGTAGTAGATAAATATGTAGATAAGATAATCAAAGAGTTGCTCAAAAAAAACGGTACAGCACTAATAATAGCTGACCATGGTAATGCCGATCAAATGATAAATCTTAAGACAAAAGAGATGATGACAGAACATACTCTTAATCCGGTACCTTGTATTCTAGTTTCAAAAAAATATTCAAAAAATAAAATTAAAAATGGTATTTTGTCTGACATTGCACCGACCTTACTTAGAATTTTAGATATTAAAAAACCAAAAGAAATGACTGGTAAATCTTTGATATAAATTATGATTGAAAAAATAAAAAAACCAATTGTTTTTGCTATTTTAGATGGTTTTGGTGTTGCAGGACCAAATGAAAATAACTTTATTAAAAATTCTAAAACAAAAAATTTTGATTTTTTTGTTCGTGAATATCCAGCTTTTACTTTATATAGCGATTCTAGACAAGTCGGTCTTTCGGAAAATCAAAAAGGAAATTCTTTGATAGGACATCTTAGTATTGGTGCAGGTAGGGTTTGTTATTCAACAAGAGAAAAAATAAACAAAATGATTTTAGATAAAAATTTTTTTGAAAATAAAAGTTTACAAAAAGCAGTAGAACATATAAAAATAAATAAGAGTAATTTACATCTGATTGGGTTTTTGGGTTTAGACCAAGAGTTTTCAGATGAAAAACATTTATTTGCTTTGTTTGATTTTTGTAAAAAAAATCATTTTAAAAATGTTTTTCTTCATGTTATTTTAGATATTGATAATACCATGGATGAAAATAATAAAAAGATTCTACTAAAATTACAAGAAAAATTAAAAAAATATGATTTTATAAAAATTGCTAGTCTTTCTAGTCAGTATTTTGCTATGGATACGGATATGCATTGGGATAGGACAGAAAAAATGTACCAAACTATCTGTGATGATGAAAAAATAAAAAGTTTTTTTATAGAGAAAATTTTAAATGATTTTGAAATTTTGGAGTCAGGTCCAGTGAGAATAAATAGTAGTTATAATTTTAGTGCCAAAGATGTTTTGATATTTTTCAATCATTCTTCTAGTGGCATGAGACAGATTTTAAAATCTTTTTCTTTACCAAATTTTATAAAATTTCCTTTAAAACATAATCACAAAGATAATCTCATAATCACTTTGACTGAATATGAAAAAGAATTACCAGTTTTAGTGGCTTTTCCAAAATTTTTGATTTACAATTCTTTGGCTGAAATTATTGATAAAAATGATCTAAGTCAATATCACATAACTAGTGGTGAAAAATTCTCTAATATAAACTATTATTTAAATGGAAGATCTAGCGAGATTTTTGAAGGCGAAACAGATGAGATGATAGAAATAAAAGAAAAAGATAATTATGAAAATTATCTTAAAAAAATTACTAATAAAATTTCTAATAAAGTTATTAGTCATATAAATAATGATGATTTTGATATTTATTTTATAAATTATCCGATTTTAGAATTGGCGGTGGATTTTTTGAAAGATGAAAAGGAAATAAAAAATTGTGTAGAATATTTGGATAAACAATTGGGAAAAATTGTTGATTATTGTTTAGCAAAAGATGGCACTTGTTTTATGACTTCTAGTTATGTAAAAAAAGAAATTGTAGGTTTGGAAAATTGTGATAAAGTTCCTTTTTTGATTATAAAAAATGAATTAAGAGGTAAAAAATTAAAAAACATAGATCCAGTCAATGAAGATTTGAGTTTGGTTAGTCCGGTGGGTAGTTTAGTTGATATTGCACCTACTATTTTATCGGAATTAGATATTGAAATTCCAAATGAAATGACAGGGAAAAGCTTGCTGAATTAAGATTTTAGATTTCGGATTTATGAATTAACCTGCTGAGTAAGTGGGTTTTTATATTTAAGATTTTAGTCCGCCAACTGGCGGATAAAATAAAAAAACCGGCATATTTCAGCCGGGATATAAAAGAGCAAAAGAAAATAAAAAAATTATTTTTTTCAATTGACAATTTCAGATAAAGGAGTCTCAAATTCCTTTTATCTTTTTCTCATCCTTTCCTCCGTTAATTTTTGGAAATATTTGTATTTTCTTTATTAACAACAGCGAAGCTACTAGCCCCAAAAAAGTAATAATTGAAGAAAATAATAAAAACATATAAAATTCTTCACTTTTAAAAATTCTTTCAGGTGGGGTATTGAAGTTCAGAGTTAATTTTAACAAAAAAGATTCAAGATATACTACCGAAAAAACAAGTGCAAATGTTATTGGATAGGAATGTGTCCGAGCTGTATTTTCCTGATAACCTTCTTTAAGCAATTTTTCTTTTATTTTCTCCCTTATTTTTTTTATTATTCTAGTTAAAAAAACCAGAATGATAGCTGCTATTGTAGAATACAATAGAGAAGAAAAAGAAAGCGACCCAATTTTTATTGAATTTATTTCCACATATTTCAATAAAATGAAAATAAATAAAAAACCCCAAAACCACTCAACAACAAAAAAAATAATTTTCTTCATTTTTCATTCTCCACTTAAAAAAATATAATAAATCCAAGACAAAACCTTCATCCAAATAAATAATTTTGTTTATCTAAATGAAAGTTTTGTATATAAATTTTTGGAGAATTTTTGTAAAGAACAATTTTTTTTAACTTTTTTTAATTTCAGCTTTTAGGTGTTTGATCACTTCTTCTTCAACTTGTTTAAGATTACTATTTTTTACTCTAAAAGTGGTATCATTTTCATCTCCGATCGCTCCGTATTTTTTCATTATTTGAGTTGCATGATGTGATGGTAAAATCTTTAGTTTTCCTTCTATTTCTTCATTTTCATTTTCAAATAAAATCAAAATATATTTTGCATCAGGAGAGGTGATAATCAATTCTTCAATAATAGTTTTTACATCTTCTTTATTAGCGCCAGTTCTTTTAAAATCGTCTCTTGTAAGGATTGACCAAACAATATTACTATCTCTATCATAATTTAAATTACTCAAAGTTATTCCCCATAATCTAAAAGTAGAAATATTTTTTGTTTGATAAATATTTTTGATAATTTTTTCTCTATCAGCTCCAAAATTTACGAGTTCGCTAGCAATACTTAAAGTGCTTGGATTTACTTTTTTATTTTTAAAACTATTTGTTCCTTGTATGAGAGCAGTTAGTAAATTTTCAGCAATTTCTTTATTAAAAAATTCTTTGTAATATTTTTCTATAATTTTATAAACAATTTCAGCGGTAGTAGAAGCAGGTAAATCTATGATATTTAAATGTCCAAAATATTCATTTGAACTTTTATGGTCGATATTTATTATAGGAGTTTTATAAAAAAAATCTTCATTATTTTTATATACATTTTCTAGTAGATTAAGATCAGTTGTATCTAAAACTATTATGAGATCGTATTTAAAATCAGTTTGAGCAGTCTTGATTTGTTCTTTGGTGATGAAGTTTTTTTTAGGAGAAATAAAAATTCTCAAATTTTCATCTTTTATATCATAGCTTAGTTCAGATATACCAGTATTTTTTATATTTATATTTATGATAAATTTATGTAAATCATCGAGACTTTCTTTTATTTGAGATACATTGTGTAAAAAAAGATATTTATTTTCTATTTTAAATTCATCACTTACAATGTCCACTTTTTTTCCTATCTGTTCAAGTATTTTTTTGAGTGCCAAAGAAGAGCCGATAGCATCGCCATCTGCCTTTTTTTTAAAAGTGATTAGGATATTTTTTTTATCATCTACCAATCTTTTGAATTGTTCAAAATTATGTAAGCTCATAATACTATCTCTTTATAATCGTTTAGAGAATATATGATATTATTACATTTAAGTGATTTTGTCAATAGTTTTCGGTTTTTTTGTTTATTTAGACAAAAATTTGGCTAAAAATAGCTTTTTTCTTGATTTTTTATTTAGATTTAGTATAATAGTATTATTAAACATATAAAATATGAAAAA
>JAQVGE010000006.1 GCA_028696935.1 Minisyncoccota bacterium
AGAATAACGAAAGGGTCACTCCGATTGAAATTAAAAACCCTTTACCTGCCTCTAGAGTAACAGGAGAAAAAGGGATGAAAAAGAAAAACGAGACGAATAAAGTTGCTAAGAGTGTGAACAATGATAATTTATTAAAAAATAATACCTTTTTTGATTCCATAATTTTGATTATTAGTCTATTAATATTTAACTATATAACAAACATTATAACCCACGAGGGCAAATAATGCTAGATAACAATGTTTATAATTCGGCCTTTTATATAAATAATTTTCTTAATTTCTTTTCCTTTGATCCATGATGAGATGATTTCGTTCTCAATTGACTGTTTTTTAACATCTTCATCTTCATCTTCTTTATTAATAATAATTTCAGCTCTAACTTTTCCGTTGACTTGAACTGCGATTTTTACCTTTTCATCATTTATTTTTTTATTATTCCACTTCGGCCAACTACTTAGATGAATAGTTTTCTTTTCTCCCAGCATAAACCAAAGTTCTTCGGCAATATGCGGAGCAAAAGGAGCTAGAAGTTTTAGAAATATTTTAAAGTCTTTCTTTGTTATACCAGAACCTTCTGTATTAGCAGATTCTATTTCATTAACTAGCATCATCATTGAAGAAATAGCTGTGTTAAAACTCATCGACTCAATATCTTCTGTAATTTTTTTAATTGTCTTATGAAGTACGCTCTCTATTTCGTTATTTTTCTTAGTTGAAAAATCTTTCTGCCCTATCCTCCAAACTTTCTCTAAAAACCGACGTGGACCGATAATGCTATTTGTATTCCAAGAAACAGCTTGGTCAAATGGACCGATAAACATTTCATAAAGACGAAGTGTATCTGCTCCGTATAATTTTATTATCTCATCTGGATTTATAACATTACCTCGAGACTTACTCATCTTTTCTCCCCCCTCGGCTAAAATCATCCCATGACTTGTTCTCTTCAGATATGGCTCACCAGTTGGAACAAGCTTTAAATCATAAAGGAATTTGTGCCAAAAACGAGAATAAAGTAAGTGAAGTGTTGTATGTTCCATTCCGCCGTTATACCAATCTACTCCATTTTTCATCCAATAAGAAAGTGCTTTTTTACTAGCAAATTCCTTTTTATTTTTAGGGTCT
Organism: Minisyncoccota bacterium; assembly: GCA_028696935.1. The sequence continues at coordinate 1,128 of JAQVGE010000006.1, forward strand.
AGATAACGCAAGAAATACCAAGAAGAGCCAGCCCAATTAGGCATTGTGTCTGTCTCTCTTTTTGCTTTGCCTTTACATTTAGGACATTTAGTGTTTACCCATTTAGTAATATTAGCAAGAGGACTTTCACCATTATCAGTTGGTTGATATGATTTAACTTTTGGTAATAAAACTGGCAAGTTTTTCTCGGGAACAGGAACATAACCACATTTTTCACAATTAATTATTGGAATCGGTTCCCCCCAGTATCTTTGTCTTGAAAAGACCCAATCACGAAGCTTATACTTAGTTACAATTTCTCCACCAACAAATTTCGTAATTTCTCCTCGAGCTTCGGAAGAAGACATTCCATTAAATTGATTTGAATTTATTAAAATACCATCTTCGGTAAAAGCTTCTCCTGTCATGTTTCCCCCTATAATAACTTCTCTTATTTCTAGATTATATTTCTTGGCAAAATCAAAATCTCTTTCATCGTGAGCAGGAACAGCCATAACAGCTCCTGTTCCATAACTTACCAAAACATAATCAGCTATCCAAACTGAGATTTCTTCATCATTTGCGGGATTTATAGCTTTTATCCCCTTAAGCTCAACTCCCGTTTTTTCTTTATCTTCGGCCGTTCTTTCTATATCTGTTTTATTTTTAACTTTACTTATATAATCTTCTACTTCTTTCTTGTTTGAAATCTGTGATTTCAAACTTTCGATAAGTTCATGCTCTGGTGCAAGGACAACATAAGTTGCCCCAAACAAAGTATCTGCCCGAGTTGTAAAGACAGAAACGTCTCCTAATGGTTTCTTTAGATTTCCGCTAATATTTCCTTTTTCGAGCTGGTCTGGCCCCGCTTCCGTCCCTCTCGAGGAAAAGGAAGTATTAGCGAAAATCTTAAACTTAATTTCACTCCCCTCACTTTTCCCTATCCAATTACTTTGCTGGATTTTTATTTTCTCTAAATAATTTACTGTATCTAAATCCTTATCTAATCTTTCTGCATATTTTGTAATCGCAAGCATCCATTGTTCTTTTTCTTTTTTAACAACCTCACCTCCACAACGTTCACAGACACCCCCAACGACCTCTTCGTTAGCAAGACCAATCTTACAAGAAATACACCAATTTATTTCTGTTTTTTTCTTATAAGCTAAACCTTTCTTAAACATTTGCAAAAATATCCACTGTGTCCATTTATAATATTCTGGTGAAGTGGTATCTATTTCTCTGGACCAATCAAAACCGAAACCTCCTTGTTTAAGTTGCTTCCTAAAAATAGCCGTATTGGTCTTGGTTACCTTCTCTGGGTTAATTCCTGTTTTAATCGCATAGTTTTCAGTAGGAAGCCCAAAAGCATCCCATCCGATTGGATAAAGGACATTGTAGCCCTCCATCCTTTTTTTACGAGTAATGATATCCATCGCTGTATTAGAACGAATATGCCCCACGTGGAGACCTGAACCTGACGGATAAGGAAATTCAATTAAGCCATAGAATTTTTTCTTTTTGGGGTTAGCTTTTACTTCATAGAGTTTTTTAGACTCCCATTCCTTCTGCCATTTTTTCTCTATTTTTGTATGCTCGTATTTTTTCATCCAATTTCAATTTATTTAATTATTAATAATTCCCTTTTCTTTTTCAAAAGGTGGATACAACTCTTTATCTATTATTCTATTAAAACAGGTTCGCCCAACTCCGTGATCCCAAGAATTATTAATTCCTCCATAAGGGTAAGTACTGGAAATCGCAATATCATCTTTTACTGCAACAGGAGATACTGACATCATCCTCCCATAACCACCTTCTTGCCAGCCTTTTGGCATTTCGGCCGAAAAAGTTGCGCATAAATCAAAAGACAGCTCTCCTTCTTTTGTACTAGGTAGATATTCATAAGCTCTACCTTTTTCGAATTCAGGTTCGACTGGAATCATATAATTTGAGACTGGGTTTGATAATTCTGCTAAAGTTTCTGGTAGTCTCTCCTTTTGTTGCCAAAAATTAATTATCTGCCATTCCATTCCCTGCAAATCATTTATTCTTCTTTCATCTAACCTCCAAGCCCTTTGTTTAGCAGGACTACCCATAACAGAGAAACTCCCCACAATTAAACCAAACACGAAAATAATTGAAATGACTCCACACAACAATTCAAGTTTTTTGAATTTCTTATTATTTTTCATCTTCAAGTAATAATAAAAATCAACAAGAGAAGCTACGACTAAAGTTCCGATAATTTTAAAAACAAATCTATTCGTAATCTCTCCGGAAACAAAATATCGTACCAAAGTTACTAAATCAATAACGATAACCAAGCTCGCCAAGAACAAAATCAAATAAACCATCCATTTATGAATAATTTCATTTATTCTTCCAATATCTTTATTTAATTCACGAGACCAAAGATATGTGAGAACCAGAAAAACTGGGAAAAATATTATTAGAGTTGCTAAAGCTGCTCTGATTGTTTCAAAATTATAAGAATGATATCCATACAGATAATTCCCATTTAAACTATCAGGAAATTTTTTATTAAGGGCCTCAAAAAACAAAATCAAAAAAGACGACACACTAGTAACGAGAGTAACTAAAACTCCTAAGGAAATAAAAAAGAACTTGGGGTTTAATGTTTGTTTTGATGTTTGTATATTCATAGATTTGTATTATAGCAAAAAAATGTTGTATAATAAACGTCGCTATGCAGGAAATAAAGAAAAAATCTATAACCGCTCTTGAAAGAATCTCGATTAGGGTTACCCGTTGGGTTGGGTCTGTTAGCTCAATTCTTGTTCATACTGCTCTATTTATAGTGTCTTTTATTTTATATTTCTTTGGAGTAAATATTGATAAAATCTTACTTGTTGTCACAACCATCGTCTCTCTCGAGGCAATCTACTTAGCTATCTTTATCCAAATGAGTGTCAATCGACAAAATCGTCGTTTGAGAAAAGTTGCCCACGATATTGATGAAATTCAGGAAGATGTTGAAGGGATTGAAAAAGACATCGATGAAATTCAGGAAGATATTGAAGAAGACGAAAGAGAAGAAGCTGAAGAAGAAAAAATGATGGAAAGAATAGAAGATACTTTAGGAAAACTAGCCCAAGAAATTATCGAACTCAAAAAGCAACATAAAGAAAATGAAAAAAAGTAGCTCGGCTACTTTTTTTCATTTTCTTAACACTATTTTCTTATTATCTTTAAAGGTTATCAAGGTTGAAGCTTTGGATTTTTTAACTCCGTCATCAATATAAAAATCAACTTCATCTATAAAATAATCCTTGGCTTCTTTTATAGTTTCGGCTGGTGGTAAACTCTCTTTATTTGCACTAGGGGCAACAATCGGCCCCACTTTTTTAATTAAATTAAATAAGTCTTTATTACTTTTATCAATCATTCTAAAGGCAATAGAATTTGTCCCCCGATGAATAAATTCAAATTTTTTTAAATTACAAGGCAAAATTACACTTACTTTCCTAGGCCAAATTTTTTCTAAAAGCTTAGTAGTTTTTTCTTCAACCTTCACCCCAAACAAACCTAAATCATCAAAAGAGTTAATCAAAACAATTAATGGTTTATTTAAATCTCGTTCTTTAATTCTATATATTTTACTTATCGCCTTTTTAGAAAAAGCACTTCCAACTAATCCATACAAAGTATCTGTTGGAATAATCCCCACTCCACCTTTTTTTAAAATTTTTTCTGCTGTAGTCCAATTATTTTCCATAATAATGTTTAAAAAAATAAAAATAGTCTTTGTGAAATGCCTTGCGCAGAGAGACATCTCGAGCAGAACAAATTTTCAGCAGAAAATCATGTGTGCATTTCAAAAAGAACTATTTTTATTATCTAAATCTTAAACTCAATCACATCTCCGTCTTTAACTATATACTCCTTCCCTTCAGTCTTTACCCTACCTTTAGCTCTCGCTTCTCCATAACTTCCAGCTTCCAATAGTTCTTTCCAGTTTATTACTTCTGCCCGAATAAATTTATCTCGAAAATCTGTATGGATTGCAGTTCCAGCAATAGGAGCAGTGCTTCCTTTTTTTATTGTCCAAGCTCGAGTCTCATCCTCCCCTGTTGTAAAAAAAGTTTCAAGACCAAGAAGCTTGTAACTCTCAATAATTAAATTATTTATTCCGTCATCCTCCCCACCAAGTTCCGTTCGAAAAATCTCTTTTTCTTCTCCATCAAAATCTTTCAATTCTTCTTCAATTTTAGCATCTATAACTACATAGCGAGAACCTGAGTTCTCAATATAATCTATCAATCTCTTCCATTCATTTGGGTTTTTTTCACTCAAACTTGCCTGACCAGCTATCTTGTTTAATCCATAAATAAAAGGCTTCATCGTTAATAAATTCAATGCTTTTACTTTAATCAATTGTTTCTCGTCAAAATTAATCGTATTGGCTAACTGACCAGCTTCTAAGGTACTAATCAATTTATCCAAAGCTTTATCTTCGACAAGAGCTTCTTTATCCCCCTTTTTAACTTCACGAGTAATATTATTTTTTCTTTTTGTTGCTGTTTCCAGGTCAGCAAAAATCAATTCCAGATTTATAATCTCAATATCTCGAAGAGGATCAATATTTCCCATCACGTGGATAATTTCATTATCTCCATTTTCTTTAATCGGAAAAATTCGAATTATCTCCAAAATAGCATCAACCTCTCTAATATTCGCCAAAAATTTATTTCCCAAACCTTCTCCTTTTGAAGCACCCTTAACCAAGCCTGCAATATCGACGAACTCAATCGCCGCAGGAATAGTCTTTCCTGAATTTGAAAATTTAGAAAGTTGCCAGAGCCTATCGTCAGGCACCGCTACAACCCCCACAGACGGGTCTATAGTACAAAATGGATAATTAGCACAAGGAACGCCCTTTTTAGTTAAAGCATTAAAAAGCGTGGATTTACCCACGTTTGGCAGACCAACAATTCCGATTGATAATGACATGACTAGAATATAACAGATTTTTTATAATTTTAACAATTAAAACCCTCAGCTCTCAATTTCTTTCTTTTATTCAGAGAACCTCTATTATACCCACCTAATTTACCAGAAGATCTTATAACTCGATGGCAAGGTATCTGTGGATCAAAATTTTTAGAAAGAATATTTCCAACAACTCTGCTGGCTTTTTCATTACCAGCCATCTTTGCAACTTCTTTATAGGTCAAAACCCGCCCTTTAGGAATTTTCTTTACAATCTTATATACTTTTTGACTAAAATCTCTATTCATTTATCTTAAAAGATAGACTTGACTTTATTATCTATATCTGCTATAATATAATAGACAGTGAAATTGTTATTTAACCTTAAATTTGCCATTTAATTATGAGGTGAAGTAAATTAATTAAAAAACAAATTTTTTAAAGCCCGGCCCGAGCCCCGTTGTTGAACGGGGCTTTTTTCTACCTAAAAGTACAAGTTAAAACACACTGCATTGTGCACATTTCTGCCTCAGGGTCGTGTCGGCAAGCCGAAGCACATTCATTAAATTCTCCTCCTTGGGCTAAGCACGCTTGTTGTGAAAGTGAATTAATCTCACAGATATTACTACTAGAAAACCATTCTCCTCCCCTACTTTCACATTCTAATTTTTTATCTCCAATTTCTGTCTTTTCTCCTTCATCACTTTCTTCTTTTTGTTCTTCCTGGTTTTCACCCAGTTCTTCGTCTTGACCTTCTTCTTCGTTTGGAGTTATTTCTTCTTGGTTAGAGTTTATATTCAAAGAATCATCTATCTTTTTTGAATTTAAGAAAAACAAAAAACCTAAAGCTAAGATAATAATTACAAGCCACACTAATTTATTCATTTTATTTTGCATGTTTTTTAAAATTAATTTAATTAACTAATAATAAATTATAAACCTCTTTTTTCATGATCTTCAATTTGAGTAAGCTGTATTTCTTTTGATTTATCAAAAATATCCAACTCTTGATTATGATGTTTCAGAAGCATTTCCGAAGCATGATAAGCTCCCAAATAATGAGACATTATGACATAAGTTGTTTCTGATTCATACAACTTCTTTGCATCAGCAACAAAATGACTAGTAGTAATAATAATCCCATCTTTGTTTTTATCACGATAATGCCTAGTCAAAAGCATATTTACATCAAAATCGGGTATTGTAGAAACTATTTTCTTGGCTTTAGTCATTTGAATTTCTTCCAAGAAATCAACATCTTCGGCATCACCAAATTTAAAATTTATTCCTTTATTGTGGATATTAGAAATAACTTCAGGATTATAGTCCACCACTAAATAGGTCGCATTTATCTTTTTGGCAATTCTGACAAACTCATACCCAACCCGACCATAACCAAAGATTATCATATCGTAGGCCTCACTCTTTTCAATATTATTTTCATGATTATTTTTCCTTATTTCCAAAAAAGAAAGAAGAGGTTTGACCTTCTCATAAATTTGATCCGCATACAAAACTAAATAAGTCGAACCAGCAATCGTTATAATTCCAACCAAAGTTATCAAAGAAACAGCCGATTGACTAATATGACCAAAAGATAGACCCAAAGCAACCAAAATCATCGAAAACTCACTAATTTGAGCCACAGTAAGACCAGCCATAAAACTTGTCCTCTTTCGATAGCCCAATAAATTCATCAAAAGAAAAACAATTGTTGGATTCCCAATCAAAACAAATAAAGACAGAACTGTAGCAGGCAACACAGAAGAGCCGACTTCTTTTAATGCTAATTGAGAACCAAGCAAGATAAAAAATAGAACTATGAAAAAATCTCTCAATGACTTCATCCGAGAGCTAATCTCAAAAGAGTAATTTGAAGCCGAAAGTGTTACTCCCGCAATCAAAGCACCAATCTCAATTGAAAAACCTATTTTATAAAAGAGACCCGCCAACACAAGACCCCAAGTTACTGAAAACAAAAACAATAATTCCTGAGATTTTGCTAGATAATTGGAAAGCTTGGGGAGAATATATTTTGAAATTAAATACAACAACAAACTAATCGCTACTCCTTTCAAAAACAATTCAATAAACATCACCCCACTATTTCCTCCATTTACAGCGAGTGATCCCAAAAAAGGAATAAAAACTAGGAGTAGTGTTGCCACTAAATCTTGAACCAATAGAAAACCAATAGAAATCTTACCATATAATTTTTCTAAATCACCCCTATCAGACAATAATTTCAAGATTATAATCGTACTACTAAAAGTCAGTGCCACCGAACCATAAAGAGCTGTTATCTTATCAAAACCAAGCAAAATCATTATTAAAAACCCAAAAACTGAAGTAAAGATTATCTGGCCAATTCCAGTGATTAGAGAAACTTTTCCAGTCTCTTTTATTGTGTCTGGTCTTAGGCTTAATCCAACAATAAAAAGAAGAATGGTAATTCCAATCTTTGAAAATAACTCTATTTGTTCAGTCGAGTGAAGAACTCCAAAAACATACGGTCCAACCAAAATCCCACTCAAAATATACCCGACAACTAGTGGTTGTTTCAATAATTTCATAATCATTGAAACAACGGTCGCGACTAACAAAATAATTCCTATCTCAATAAAAATATCCATAATAAAAAATTATACTATAAAAAAATAACTTCTCATAGATTTATTTTTAATTTTAAAATATTAAATAAAAACATTAATAATAATTTATTAATTATCAATCAATTTTATTTTTAATAAAATTTGACCTATTTGACTTCTGAAATAAAAGTTATATAGTAAAAAGTAAATAAATCAATTAAATTCAAATAAAATGGAAGCGTTTTTCGATTCTTTTGATTTGCTGGTTGAAAAAAATGAAGTCGTTTTTCTTTCTGCCTGTTGCGCTCTCTTTTTTTTATCGTTTCTCTAGATGTAATAAAAAAATAAAAAAGGGAAAAGGTGAAGAAGAAAAATAGTTAGTAGCCCCGAACTTTCTTTACAAAAGTTCGGGGCTTTAAGTTTGCTTGTATCCTTTACTATTTTGAAAAATTAAGTACAATAAGCGTATATCATTAATCAATATATTTATTTATGGCAAAAAGAGATACAACCCTAAGTCCAAAGAAAAAATCTAGACATTCACATAAAACAAAAAAGAGACTTGAGACTAAAAAGCAAATGCTTGCCGAAAAAGCTTCTCGTCGTAAGTCTAAATAATCTTCTCTAAAATATAGAGAGTTTAATTTTTGAAACATTCACAATTCTTATCGTGAAGTATTTTTTTCTGTTCGGCGAGAGTATTTATTCTATTTTTATTTACCTCTCCCCCTTTAGCTAGTTTCTTATCAAGTGGAGTATGGTGTTTATAACCCCTTTTATTAAACTCTTTAACTAGGGCTTCGTGCCTCAGGTAAAGGGCTTTGGTCTTCCCCACCCAACGCAAAGTCTCCGGATGTCTCGAATATCCACCCTTACCTTTATGAATCGTTAAAATATTCCAAAGACCGTGTAGTTCACGATGCTCTGCCAGTAAATGCTTCCGGCATAGATTTTTTGGAGCGATATCCCAGATTCTCATTTTACCAATTTAAAATTGTAATTGTGATTTGTAATACAGTTGCAAATAAAACCCAAGCCAAATAAGGAATGTTTAAGAGAGCTGCCCATTTAAAATATGGCCAAATGGCAACCATCGCCCAAATAAGTGTTCCTAAAACAAGAAGGATGTCGATTCCAGCTAAAATATTACTTTTCAAGCCGAATTGAAAATAGGTAAAAGTCGCATTAAAAATTAAATTTAAAAAGAAAGGCAAAGCTACAATAAATGGAATTTCTCTTTTAAATAATTTAATAAAAACATTCCCGAAAGAGATGAAGATTAAAATATAGAGGAAACTCCAAACAGGACCAAAAACCCACGAAGGCGGAGCCCACGAGGGTTTAAGAAGTTCACTATACCAAATAGATGAATTATTCATATTTTATTACATCATTAACTTTTGAATTTCAGCTTGATACTTACGCATAACTTGCATCGTTGCAGTCATTTCGCTCATTCCACCTTTGGTCAAAGCTTTGACCTCTTCTCCAATTTTCTTAAATAACTCTGGGTTTTCTTTAATCAACTTAATAAACATATCCTGCTGTTGTTTAGGCAGGTTTTTCATTTTTGAACGTATTAACTTTTCGGCTAAAAAATCTTTTATTCCCATATCTAAAATCTAAATATTAATTAATAAAACTAAAAACAGCCAAATTATAACAAAAAAGCTGTTCCCCAGCCAGTTATTCTGATTTTTTGTTTAATTCAATTTCTGCTTCTTCTGCCGCTTTTAAAAGGTGATGAACTTCATCTAAATCAAGCTTCCTGGGTTTAAAATCTTTAACACAAAGAACTCCTACTGGTAGATGCGTCTTTCTGTCGTGAAGAGTTACCCCCGCATAAAATCTAATAAATGGTTTCCCTATGACGTTTGGATTATCTTTAAATCTTTCATCAAGCAAAGTGTCTTCCACAATAAAAATCTCCGAGGACAACATCGCGTGTCCGCAGAAAGAATTACCCCTGTCGTTTTCTTTATCACTCAAACCTTCACAAGATTTATACCACTCTCTATCTGCGTCAATAATTGAAATAAGAGAAATAGGGACATTTAATTTTTTAGTTATACCTTTTGTAATTCGGTCGAATCTTTCTTCTGGTTTCGTGTCCAAAACACCTAGCGATTTTACTGCCATCAACCTCTCCTCCTCATTTTCTGGTATTGGTGCTTTGATCATCTTACTAATATTGTACCAATAAAGATGTTATAATAGCAACACAAATATGTGTAAAAAGATAGTAATTTTAGGTCAGACATCGACAGGTAAAAGTGATTTTGCTGTAGAAATTGCCAAACAAGTAAATGGTGAGATTATTTCTGCTGATTCAAGACAGGTTTACAAAGGAATGGATTTAGGAACAGGCAAAATTACAAACAAAGAAATGCGAGGTGTCCCCCATCATCTCCTTGATGTTTATTCTCCCAAGAAGGTATTTACGGCTAGCGACTTTAAACAAAAAGCAAATGAAGCAATTCTAAAAATAACGAGAAAAGGCAAAACCCCAATCATTTGTGGTGGAACTGGTTTTTATATTGATACTCTTTTAAATAATTCAGATTTGCCAGAAGTCCCCCCAAACAAAAAACTTCGCCAAGAATTAGAAAAGAAAACAGCACAAGAACTTTTTGAAATATTGAAAAAGATTGATTCGACAAGAGCTAAAAATATTGATTCTAAAAATAAGGTCCGTCTAGTGAGATCAATTGAAATAGCCAAAGCTCTAGGCAAAGTTCCCCCTATCTCCAATGTCGGACGTTGGACGTCCGATAGTTTTAAAATTGGTCTTACTTTGCCACCAGATGTTTTAAAAGAAAGAATAAAAACTCGCCTACTTTCTCGTATTAAAAAAGGAATGATAAAAGAAGTTGAAAATCTTCACAAAAGTGGTATTTCTTGGAAAAGACTGAAAGAGCTTGGTTTAGAGTATCGATATGTTTCTATGTATTTAGAAGGTATTTTAACTAAAGATGAAATGATTGAAAAATTAAATAGCGAAATCTGGAAATATGCTAAGCGCCAAAAGACCTGGTTTAAAAGAGATAAAAGTATTATTTGGATTGATCCTCGTAAAAAGACAGACCAATCAAAAGCCTTAAAACAAGTAAAAAAGTTTTTGAAATAATAGGAATATATAGTATACTCAAAATTGTTCGGGTGGTTAGTTAAGTGGTATAACTGCGGTCTCCAAAACCGCTGTCGGGAGTTCGATTCTTCCACCACCCGCATTTTAAAAACAAGAGAGCTTTTGCTCTCTTGTTTTTAAAACTGATGGGAGGATGCGAGGCATCCGAAAGAATCGAAAGGCGCAGATATAATTTTGCCAGTAGGCAAAATTATCGAGCCAGGGTTGTGAAAATTTTTGAGCGACGGCGAAAAAATTATTCCTAACCGATTCTTCCACCACCCGCCTTCGCCTCGCTACAGCTTCGGCTTCGGCGAGGTTTACCCGCCAAGAAGAAGCGGAAGCGGGATTCGCCTCGCTACAGCTTTTAAAAGAGAAGGTGGAATTACTACACTATGCACTATGTATATGTATTAAAAACTAAAACAGGATACTACATCGGTTGCACTCATGATTTAAGAGACAGAATGAAAAGACATACTTCTGGTCAAGCAAAAACGACAAAAGATATTTTACCTATCGAATTAAAAATGTATTTTGCTATTAAAGATAAAAATGAAGCTTATAACTTTGAAAAATATTTAAAATCTGGTTCTGGTAGAGCTTTTACGAAAAGACATTTTAATTCCTGACCGATTCTTCCACCACTAAAACCTAAAAAATAAAACCCCTCAGTTGGGGTTTTATTTTTTGGCTTCTTTAAAAACAACTCTTTTCCTTAGTTTTTTGTCGTATTTTTTGAGCTCAATTTTCTTGGTAACAGTCTTTTTGTTCTTTCTTGTGAAGTAAGTTGTACCAGTAGATTTATTTGTTATTTTAATTAATTTATCTTGTGACATGGCTTATATACTACTACAAAAGAATTCTAAAAGCAATGATTCTGGTTTTTTTGTCAATTTTTGATATACTGTTCTTGTCCTTGCCGGAGTGGCGGAATTGGTAGACGCGCACGACTCAAAATCGTGTCTCGCAAGGGGTGAGAGTTCGATTCTCTCCTCCGGCACAAAATATAGGAGAGTAAGCAAATTTATTTGCTTACGTGAGAGAATCGAAAGGCTTTTCCTTATCGTAGATGGAAAAGCACCTGGCTATGTAATAGCCGATTCTCTCCTCCGGCACAAAAATTATATTATTTCTGGTTCTTGCTCTAGAATGATTCCAAATTTTTCTTTGACTATTCTAACAATTTCATTTTTTGCTTTCATTAAATCCTCTTTTGTAGCATCATTCTTATTAACCAAGACTAGAGCATTTTTCTCATAGATAGAAACATTTCCAAAAGACTTCCCTTTTAAACCAGCGTTTTCTATCAACCAACCAGCTGGAATTTTGGTTAGATTTTCATTAACTGGAAAAAGTTTAACATCAGGAAATTTTTCTTTTATTTCACTTGCTATCTTATTATCAACAATTGGATTCTTAAAAAAAGAACCTACATTAGGAACCTCCTTAGGATTAGGAAGCTTTTTGTTTCTAATTTCAATAATCGCTTCTCTAATCCCCATTAATGTTGGTTTTGTTATTCCTTTTTCTTCAAAATATTTTGTGATGTCCCAATACGCTGGAATGGGAATTTCTCCTTTCAATAACCGATAGGTCACTCTAGTTATTAAATATCTACCCTTTTCTTCTCCCTTAAAAACACTATCTCTATATTTAAAATTACAGTCTGAATTAGAAAGTATCTTTATTTTTTTATCTTTCAAATCAAAAACTTCTACTTCAACGATTGTATCTTTAACTTCTGACCCATAAGCCCCAACATTTTGGACAGGAGTAGCTCCAACTGTCCCTGGGATAGCCGACAAGGCTTCCAATCCAGAAAAGTTAAGTCTTACTGTTTTCTCTACAATTTCATCCCAATTTTCACCAGCCCCTATTTTTATTTCTACAAAATCATCTTCTTCTTTAATAATTTCAAATCCCTTAATTTCAACCTTGATTGCTAAAACATCAAGAAGGCCGTCTGAGAAAACAATATTTGAACCACCTCCTAAAATAAAAAATGGAATATCTTTGTATTTTTCATCTTCTTGAGCTATCACACAGAGTTCTCTTATTTCATCTATGTTATTTATTTCTACAAAATATCTAAATTGTCCACCAATTTTTAAAGTTGTATATTTCTTTACATCAACATTTTCCTCTATTTTCAACATATTGTAATTATATCATATGTGATATATAATAGCAATTAGGCACTAGGCTTTAGTTAATTATTTATTAATCCAAATTTATGAAAACATACAAAGACTTAATTGTTTGGCAAAAAGGAGTTCAATTGGTTGTTTTAATATATAAACTACTAAACAACTTTCCAAAAGAGGAGGTTTTTGGTCTTTCTTCACAAATAAAAAGATCAGCAATTTCCATTCCATCAAATATAGCAGAAGGAAAGATGAGAGGAAGTAATAATGAATTTAAAAGATTTCTATTAATTGCTTATGGTTCTGGGGCTGAGCTTGAAACACAAATTGAAATATCAAAAAAACTAGAAAAAACAAAGAAATTAGATTATAAAGAAATTGATGAACTATTATTAGAAATAATGAAAATATTAAACAAATTAATTAAAGAGCTAGAGCCTAAAGCCTAACTCCTAAAAACTATTCAATGAAAAAAGAGCCCAGTCAAAAACAAATAGGTGAATTTATAAAAAACTTAAGAGAGCGTCGTGGTCTAACCCAAGAAGCTTTTGCTAAGTCATTAAAAACTTCTCAGTCAGCTGTTGCTCGGATGGAGAAAGGTGAACAAAACTTTAGTACAGAAATACTTAATAAAATAAGTGATGTATTAGAACATCAAATTGTTTCAATCAATAATTCGATAGACTTTCAAATTAATGGTGGTAAAAAATTACACGGAAGTATAACCACAAATTTTTCCAAAAACGGTTCTGTTGGACTTCTCTGTGCTTCCCTACTTAATAGAGGTAAAACTACCCTTCACGGAATAGCCCGAATAGAAGAAGTAAACCGAATCATCGAAGTCTTAGAAAGTATTGGTGTAAAAGTAAAATGGATAGACAAAAATTCAGTAGAAATAATACCACCAAAGGAATTTAAGATGGATAAAATAAATACTGAATCTGCAATAAAGACACGCTCTGTTTTAATGCTTATTGGTCCACTTATTCACATTATGAACAAATTTTCTATCCCCCACTCTTCTGGATGTAAACTTGGAAAAAGGACTATTTCGGCTCACACCTATGCCCTTGAAGATATTGGGGTGAAGATTAAAACAACAAATAATTCTTACAATATTGAGCACTCAAAAATGAAACCAGCTGAAATCATAATGTACGAAGCTGGAGACACTGCTTGTGAAAATGTTTTAACAGCAGTATCTAAAATAGAAGGAACTTCCATAATTAAATTCGCTAGCGCTAATTATATGGTTCAAGAAGTTTGTTTTTTCCTTGAAAAACTTGGAATAAAAATAGACGGGATTGGAACTTCAACTCTGACTGTTTATGGTAAAAAAGATGTGGACCAAGATGTTGAATACTGGAACAGTGAAGACCCGATAGAATCTATGATGTTTATTTCTGCGGCTATTGCAACTGATTCTGAACTTAAAATATTGCGTTCACCGATAGACTTTCTTTCCCTTGAGCTCGACAAACTAAAACACATGGGTCTTAAGTATAAAATTATTAAAAAGTATAAATCTTACAACGAACAAACCAATCTTGTAGATTTACAAATCTTCCCTTCAAAACTAAAAGCTCTGGAAGATAAAATCCACGCAAATCCTTATCCAGGAATTAACATGGATAATCTGCCTTTCTTTGTCCCAATTGCCATAAAAGCTAAAGGTCAAACAATGATTCACGACTGGTCCTATGAAAATAGAGCTATCTATTTCACTGAATTAAATAGACTTGGGGCAAACATTACCTTAGCTGATCCACATAGAGTTTACATCCAAGGAGGAACACCTCTTAAGGGAGCTCAGGTTGTCTGCCCTCCTGCTCTTCGTCCAGCGATGATAATCTTAATCGGAATGCTGGGAGCCAACGGAATATCTATTCTTCGTAATGTTTATATGATTAATCGTGGATACGAAGAAATAGCTGAACGCCTAAATGCTATCGGCGCTGATATTAAAATTTTAAAATAAAAAATTATTTTATTTTATCAATCTCTAGAGACAACTCGATATCTTTTTGAGTTATTTGATTACCCTTATCGTGAGTAGATAATTTAATTTTTACTTTCTTATAAGAAAAAATTTCAATATCAGGATGATGTTTGTTTTTTTCTGCCAATAAAGCAACCTTGTTTACAAAATCTATTGCTTCCAAAAAGTTATTAAAGGTAAAAACTTTAATTAAAAAATTGTCTTGATTAATCCATTTCTCCTGGTTCTCCATACAATAATTATAATACTTATTTGTAAAAAACTAAAAAGGGCTCATTTTAAAATGAGCCCTTTCTTGATGACCTCTTTAAATAAATAGCCCAAATTACAATGAGTATTATTAATGAAATTAATAATATCAAACCTTCGTGATCTTTAAGATATTCAGTCATTTTCGTTCATTTTTAAATAATGATAGTACAACTTAAAAATAAAATCAATCAAGACCTTATAATATTAAGACTTAAAGAATATCTTCCATAATTACAGCATAATCGTTTATAATACAAATATGACTTCAAAAAGAGATAGGCTTAATGAACTTAACAAATATTGGCAAAATAATTGCAAGTGTAGCCTGAAAGAAACAGCCACTCAGGCGGTTTTTGGTGATGGTAATCCAAGCGCTCAAATAGTTTTTATCGGCGAAGCTCCAGGGAAAAATGAAGACTCTCTTGGTAAACCATTTGTTGGTGCTGCAGGAAAATTTTTAGATAAAATGTTGGAAGAAATTGGAATGAAAAGAGAAGATGTTTATATTACAAATATTGTTAAATATCGCCCACCGGACAATCGTGACCCTCTCCCTGAGGAAAAAGATTCTTGCAATGAATGGCTCATCAATGAATTAAAGATAATTTCTCCTTTATTAATCGTCTTTTTAGGAAGACACTCGATGCTTCGATTTTTCCCCGAAGGAAAAATATCTGGCCTGCATGGCAAGCTTTTAATTAAGAAAATTCCTGAACTCGACAAAAAGCAATCTTTTATGCCACTTTATCACCCTGCCGCAGCTTTATATAATGGTGGAATGAGAGAAACCCTTATAAAAGATTTTAAAAAGATTATTAAAGCTTTAGAGAAAATAAATATTGCTTAAATTACAAAAATCTCTATTCAATAATAGTTATATCTTCTGCCCTAATCTCACCATCGATTTCATCTGTTGATTCCTTTTGTCGACGCATAGATAAAATACTAAATGCTCCAATAATTATTATTCCCCCGAGACCAAAGTAAGCATAGTTGGGGGAAATGTTATAAGATTGCTTACCTACACTTGCCCCCAAAGAATTTAAGTCAATAATTGTTTCTTCTGTTTTTTCATTAATTTCTTCTTTTTCAGAATTATCTATCTTGTTTGAAACAATCTTATTTACTGTCTTCTTTGAAGGAATATTTGTCAATAAGGGAAAGGTGGTAATTATCTGACCTCTTGGGTCTGTAATAGTTATCTTTTTTAAATCTTCTCCTAAAAAACCTGTGACTTTGGGTGAAAATTTTATTTTATTCTTTGCCATTAAAACTGTACCCTTGGGAACCCTGAAATGGCGCAAACCTGCAGTGATAATCCAATCGGATAAAACCATCTCATAGTTTGATTTATTTTCTATTTCAACAAATGAATCTCTATAATCACCAACAGAACTAATGATTATTCCATTTGAAACAACACGAACTGTAACCCGATCAGAACTATCGGCCTCTAAACTGGCTCTTTCTGAAAAATCCAAAACTAAAACATAATCTCCTGGATAAAAATAAGTATGCTCAAACTTTTCTGAAATACGACTCTCTTTAAATGTTCCATCACCAAAATTCCACCTAAAAACACCTACTTTAAATATTTCTCCTTTATTGGTCGAAACAAAAGAATCTACAACAAAAGGTAATCCTGCAAAAACAACC
>JAQVGE010000104.1 GCA_028696935.1 Minisyncoccota bacterium
TTTTTCTTTCCGAAGTCTTTACCGACCAATTTTCTCCTATAATCCATTCTCTAACAAGAATCTAAATATAGCTATCCTTATTTCTTTCGGTTTGTTAATAATTACAATGACTGTTCCTTTCATGCGCAACATATTTGATCTTGCTCCGTTACCTCCCTCTTGGTTTTGGCTTATTGCCGTCTGGATAATTTTTAATATTTCATTAGTCGAATCAGCTAAATGGATTTTCAAGAAACGTATAAAATTCTTGAGAAAAAGACATTCTTAAAAATTAAACATCCCATGATTAGATTTCCACAGTTTTAAGCTGGTTATGAACAATTAATCCACAGCTTATTCATTGTTTTTTAATATTTAAGGTGTTGACTTTTTCTACACAGTTGAAACAATATAGATAGCTCTCTTTTTTAATAGAGAAACCCTATAATGAAAAAACAAAAAATTTTATGTATTTGAGAGTTATGAACTTAAATCGTAAAATATAAAAATTATAAAAAATGCGGTTTTCTCTTCCTTGAAGAGCAAAGAGCTAACCCAAATTAAAAGCTTTCATCTCAAACGAAAGCTTTTAATTTAAGCAACAAAGGCACTTCTTGAAGTGCCTTTGTTTAATTTTATTTTTTTGTATACTAAAAAAGCTAATCAGTGTCTCTGATCTTTAATAAATACCATAAAGATTTACTAATATTATGTTTTGTAATAGGAAAATTCATATCTAATTACATTATAACACAAAAAGGTTAATTCTTAAAATTATCATTCCTTCTCGTTGACTTCGTGTTTAGGCAGTTTTATAATATTAGTAGTATTAATATTGATTCGCCCTAGTCAGCGATTCCATCTAATACAATTATTATTTATTTAAAAAATATGGATCAAGAAACCTGCCCAATCTGTGGCAACGAACCTTGTACCTGTGGAGAAGAATAAAACTCTCTTATGCACAACAAAACAACCTCCCAAAAGGAGGTTGTTTTGTTGTGCATTTTTAATTAGGCGTGAGCTTTTACTGTATGAACTTCTTTACGAGGAGTACGAGCAATCATTCTAGTTAAAATAACAATAACTAATATTAGGAATATTACTATTAACCAATGCCAAAACGAATTTGGGAAGAAAACATTCTGACCTGTATAAGACATCGCTGTTAAACCGTTATTAAATCCTTGTGCACCTGAAACATTACTTATATCATCACTAGTTGTTTTACTTGCACTTGAAGCTTTAGTAGATGTATTACTTTTAGCCTGAGTGCTTGTACTTGAAGTTGTTTTTGTTGTTGTAGAAGCTGAAGCAACTTGTTTATTAGTGGTGATGGGGAGAGTCTGATAATAATAATTATTTACAACTGGAGTCTTGGTTGTAGAAACCTGACTGCCACTACCATAAGTCCGGGTACTATAATTTGGATTATAAGCGGGTGTATTATTGGTATAGCCATACTGATAACCATTAGTGTAATAACCAGCATAATAACTATCAAGAACCTTATCACAGCCAACTGGGGTAGTCCAGGTAGATTTCATACAATCTTCAACAGTAAGAGCCGCAGAAGCTGGCTTAGCTCCAATTAAAAATAAAGTAAGAATTCCAGAAAATATTAAAATGTTTAAAATATAATTTTTCATAA
Organism: Minisyncoccota bacterium; assembly: GCA_028696935.1. The sequence continues at coordinate 1,631 of JAQVGE010000104.1, forward strand.
GTATATTATAGCATATTAATACCCTTTTTGTCAAGTACTATCACGACTTTAAAAACCTTTATAAAATAAGCTTTTATTTTATAAAGGTTAAAAATCTTGACCCAAGCGGAGCTCTTGCCCTCTGTGATATAATATTAGAATATCAACTTAATAATAAATAAACATGAAGAATCCATTTGAAAATGCCCTATCTCAACTTGAGAGAGCAACTAAGGTTCAACCTTTTAATAAAGAATTCCTATTAAAACTTCACCAACCCAATAGAGAGATAAGAATTTCAATCCCAGTTAAAATGGATGATGGTTCTTTAAGATTCTTTGAAGGCTATAGAGTTCAATACAATAATACTCTTGGACCATATAAAGGAGGAATTCGTTTTCATCCCGACACAGATATTGATGAAGTTAAAGCTTTAGCTTTTTGGATGACCTTAAAATGCGCTGTTGCTAATATTCCAATGGGGGGAGGAAAGGGAGGAATAACAGTTAATCCCAAAGAACTTTCAAAAGAAGAAATAGAAAGGTTATCTCGAGGCTGGATAAAACTAATGACGGGGGTTATTGGACCAAAGATAGATGTTCCAGCTCCAGATGTTAATACCACTCCTGAAATTATGTCTTATATGGTAGATGAATATGAAAAAATTACTGGCGATAAAACAGGGGCAGTAATTACTGGTAAGCCAATTGAAAAAGGTGGCTCCGAAGGCAGAAATAAAGCAACTGGACTTGGTGGTTTCTTCAGTTTCGAAGTCATCAGAAAAAAGATAAATCTACCAGATTCTTGCCAGGTTGTAATCCAGGGTTTTGGAAATGTTGGGGGAAACGCAGCTGAGATTATCGCTGAACACGGACACAAGATTATTGCTATATCTGATTCTAAGGGAGCAATTTTAATGCCAAATGGAATTGATATAAAATCTCTTAATGAATATAAAAAAATAAATGGTCAAATATCTGGATTTCCTAATTCTGAAAACATAACCAACGAACAATTATTAGAACTCGAGTGTGATGTTTTAATTCCTGCAGCTTTAGAAAATCAAATAACTGAAGATAATGCAGATAAAATTAAAGCTAAACTTATTGTAGAATTAGCCAATGGCCCAACTACCCCCGAAGCCGATGATATTCTGCTTAGCAGAGGAATTACAGTCATTCCAGATATCTTAGCTAATGCTGGAGGGGTTACTGTTTCTACGTTTGAGTGGGAACAAAATCTGAAAAATGAACATTGGTCTGAAAACGAAGTCTTTGAAAAACTTAAAATGATGATGGAAAAAGAAACTGAGACAATATTTCAAAGAGCTAAAAACCTAGCGACAGATATGAGACGAGCAGCCTTTATTACCGCCCTAGAAAGAATAGAAAAAGCTAGTTAAATAGATATTCTAATAAAGAAATAAACCGGACACAAAGTCCGGTTTATTTTTTAAGCTAGATTATCAGGATTTGAAATTTTCCAGCTCTTCCTTAGAAGAGGGGCTGGGGTTCTTTTTACTCCTAATTTTTTGTTCTTTTTTTTATATCTTGCGGTATAAGACCGTCTGATTTTCAAAAAACTACTAGCCTTTTTAGGTAACAAATAATCCCAAGATAAAAAGAAAGGTCTCAAATCTGAATGCTTTTCATAATTAAAACACATCCAAAAGTACTGACGTGAACCTTTTTTTCTTGAAATGTTCATGTAGGCATTACATGAAGGACATAAGGGGCGATTATCAACCTTCCATTTTGAAATCCAGGCATATCTTAGAAATTTGATAATAAACCCCTTTTTTCGCTGGAAAGGTTTAGCAAAATAAAGAACCTTATCCCCTTCTTTTATTAGATTCCAGCCAGAATCCTCACCTAAATCTCTCCATCTTTTTTCTTTCTGAAGAAAAGTTGTGTGAAGGATAACAGTATATCCATGGTTATTATAAAAATAAGTAACCTCTCTGCCTGTTAATTCTCTGGGTGAAATTAACCCTAATCTTTGAAAAGATTTCTTTTGGTCACTCCGAGTCATCTTGTGATAACCAAGACCAAGCAACATTCTATCTAAAAACAGAAAGTCATCTGTTTTTAGAACAAGCTCTTTTTTGTCCAATTTGACCTCCTTTTTTAAATTTTTTATTTATTACAAGATTTGCCTACTATCTTAATACTTTTTCAGAAAAAAGAAAGTTTTTCTAACTAAAGCTAATGAATATAGCTTTTTCGGTGAATAGGAGTAAGCCCCGATTTTTTAATAGCTTCATAATGTGCTTTTGTACCATAGCCAGCATTTTTATCAAATCCATACTCAGGATATTTTTTTGCAAAATTTTCCATAACTTTATCTCGCGAAACCTTAGCAATAATTGAGGCTAAAGAAATCACAGGATATGTCTCGTCTCCTTTTATGATTGTTTCTTGGTTTACAAATTCTTTTGGTGCATGTAAACCACCAT
>JAQVGE010000105.1 GCA_028696935.1 Minisyncoccota bacterium
TAAGAGAACTACCTATTGTTGTCGGAACAGAAAAAGACCAAAAACACATCGTCGAAATTGTTGATAAAATTCTTGATGTCACAAAATCAGATGACTACCTTACAAATCCGACCAAACAAGCAGAAGTCCACGAATTTGAAAGTCAAATCAACCAAATGGTTTACAAACTTTACGATTTAACATCAAAAGAGATTGAAGCAATAGAAGGGTAACGAAAATGAGTCTAGATAACTCCATTGGAACTGGGGGAGAAAATAATGCTTACTCCAGAGATTATTAGTACATGGAAATATTCAGATCTAAAGGCATGGCTAAAAACCTCCAAAAATGGTGGTGAAAATTCTGATTTTGACTTAAAAAGGCAGGTTACTCCGCAAAATGGAAAAGATGCAAGAAAAGATTTTTCTTCATTCGCAAATACTGGAGGTGGTTTTATCTTTTACGGAGTTGATGATGACTTTACAATATGCGGTTGCGACGAATGTGATATAAACAGACAGATCCCGGACTTTTTAGCAGCCACTAATCTCGACCCATCTGTTAGTTGGACTCTCATTAAGGTTTTCGAAGTTCCTAAGGTTAAAAAATTTGTTTATACGATCTTTATAAAACAAAGTAATTTTCTGAAACGACCTCACGTCTCCGATGGGATAATTTACATCAGGGACGGTAACGAGTCTAGAGGGGTTAAAACCTTAAGTGAACTGAGGCAGTTGTTCTGGAATTTACAGTATTTTGTACCACAAAATATTCAAGAAAATTTTGCTGCCGTCATATCTCACATTAAACAAATTAATTATCAACTCGCCCATATTGGTACTGCTGAACTAATCTACTTAATGAGACTTAAAAAATTCTTGCATGATATCAAAGACGATGAGAAACTTGCCGAAGCCAAAAAACTTGAAGCGGAGCTGGAAGACATCTTAAAGAATATGGACGACTTAGAGAAAGAATCTCCAAGGGTTTCTGATGGAGCTACCGTATTATTTACAGATAAAGACATGGATGGAAAGAAGGGGTTGATTCAAAAAAGATTAGAGAATTTTGAAGTAAATTTTAGAGAGACATTCTTATGAGTATATCTGGCCAATATAATTTTAAAGGGATTAATTCTCAAGCATGGGCTGCGATGTCGCTATTTTTACAGTTTTTGTCCAAACCAGAGTTCAGCCATATTATTTTTGAAGGCGATAAGCTGGAAGATTTTTGCCTTGTATTTAATAATGGCAAGAAAATGATATGTGAATCAAAAGACCATGCTAGTGGAGTTGGATACCCAAAACTGAAAGATATTCTTGGCAAAGTGGTTAAACATGAACAAATTAACAGTAATGATGAAATCTTAATTGTTTGTCCTTCTGTTGACCCAAATGTGCTTAGTGATATTGAGCATGTCAAATATCTGAAAGAATACACTCAAGACAAACTTATTAAAAAACATAAGTTTACAAAAGAAGAAGTTGCTTTACTGCCTCAAGTTCGTTTTTGGCAAATAAATCAAGTCATAAGTCAAAGTTCGGTTGAGGCATTAATTGCTTATCTTTTAGGTATTTGGGTTCCGAGACATGTTCTTAGTGAAATTGTCTGCAATATTATGGTTGTTGAAGTATATTTTGGTTCGCAGAAGGGCCAAACTTTAACAAAAAAAGATTTCTTGGAAAAACTTGAAGAGCGCAAAAAACAAGCGGTTTCAGATAGCACATATGAGGAAGATAGAGGGGCGTTTGATAAGCGGCTAGAGAAATTTATTAAACTGGTAAAGAATCCGCCAGCGAACAGTGCCCTAACTAACAATCAGATTACAAACTTATCAAGTCGACCAAATGAATATAGTTTTTTGATTGATCGCCTGAAGGAAAAAGACCTAAAGATTAATCTTAAAACATGGAATTCTTTCTGGGAATCTGTAGTTCAGGGTATTCATTCATTTAATGTCTTTGATATCTTCGAAAATAATCTTGATACAAAGGAGAATATCAGCTATGCGGTTGATTTTTGTCTCGAATTTCTCGGTCATAATTATAATCTGATTAGAGATGAATTTATTGATACTGATATCGCAAAGTTATGTGGTAAGATTCTCGATTTTACTGATGATTATAACGCAAAGATCTTCGAAATAATCCAGAAGTTATTAAAACCAAAACTAAAAGAATACTTCTATGAATTCAGCTCTGGAGATAAGCAGTGGGAAACTGGAGGGATCACTGGTGTATTAGAAAAGCTACATGACAAAAGCGATAAGGCCCTGAAGCAAAAGATCGTAGAGTATATTTTAGATTCTTTTAATCTCTCGGAGGATGAAGGTTCTCTATGGGATAATGCATCCCCGGGAATGTTTAGAATCGTAAAAAGCTGCTACGAGCAGGATCCAGAAAAAGGGATCGCGGAATTGACGAAAATTATTTCCAATCAATATTCTAAAAGCTACGCAAAATATGGCAAAAAATTAGGGTTTAAAGGTTGGGAGCACTCTGGAATGTCAATTAGTAATTTTGGGGGTAGCTATACAGTTGGAGATCGTCACTTCGTTCATCAGCTTTTGCAACCGATTTTGTCGGACTATTACCACAATCAACCTAAAAAAGCATGGGGATTTATAAATAAATGCTGTATCTCGAGAAAAATCAGCGAGGTTACAGCTGGAAGACCAGACTTTTTAAATCGATCGGTCATAGATATACTTCTGGAAGAGTATAGCAAAGGCGAACATGGGGAAGATGCTTTCGGAATACTTTGCGATTTTATTGAAATGCGTCGAGGGATACCTTGGAAAACCGACTTAATCTTTCAAGGGATATCCAATAACAAACAAGTTTCAGATGAAGATAAATGGAAACTGGTTGATTTTAGCTTCAAAAAATTTGATAGATTGCCAGTTAATGTTTTTGTTGAGCAGATCGTTTCAACTTTAGCTGAAAATGGTCATCAAGAAGCACTTGAAGCTATTGTTCAGTGGTCATCTAATCCCGAATATTTGAAGCGTCAAGCAAGGGTTTCTTTCAGTATTGAAAATAATATCAGTAAGCTTCTTTCTAAGAGTGAGATGTATGACAAAGGTGTTGAAGTTTTATTAAATTACATTCGGCAAGCCGACTTTTCCAAGGTTGATAATTTTGATGTTTATGACATGGCAAAGCTGATCACAAAGATAATCGAGGACAATACCGATAAGGGATTATCAATACTTCAAGAACTGTACAGCAAGAATGATTTATCACCCAATGATCAAACCTTGATCGCAAGCAGTATTGAAAAAATTGCCGAAGACAAGAAGGAAGTAATTTTAGAAGTTTACAATCAATTTATCAAACCAAACTTTGAGAAACTCGGTAAACAAGGCATCGAAATAAAGTTTACCGTCCGACATATTCGAGAACAATTTATCCATTATGTTGAAAAGCTGGCTAAAATTGGGGAGTTTGAAAAAGCGATGTGGCTCCTTAAGAAGTTTGTGAACGATAGCGATCCTCCAAAAGATGGCTCGAACTATTCAGACGATAAAGATGGTACTTTCAATTATCACAAGAAGCTCGAAGAGGGAAACGATGAATTGGTGATTACTACGGTCAGAGGTTGGTGTGGCCAGTCCTTGGCAAACCTGGCTGTTGCCGCTAACCAGTCAGGAATGCACGAGGTAATTAAAATTGCCAAGGATTTGTCCCGGGATCCAAATAATTACGTAAGATATGAAACTTGTATATCACTTCTTCATATTGCCACTAATCGACGCACCTATATGCCAGGGAAAGATAAAACGCCATTCCTATCCATTGAAGATTCTCAGGAAGTTGAAAAGATTGTATTTGATATGCTTCACGACAAAAGAAACAACAAGATTAGGGCGATCATGAAGCGTTTGGTGGATGTTTTTGGTGGTATGCGCGGTATCAGTGAAAATGAGGCCATGGACTTCCTGGACACAATTCTTGATACAAAAGACGATGAAGTTATCGACGAGGCAATCCCTCTATTCGTTTACTTTGCCGAATTTCGAGAAAACGATTACAAGAGTGATACCATCCAATCAATTTATGGTGATAAATGGTCTGCAATAAAG
>JAQVGE010000106.1 GCA_028696935.1 Minisyncoccota bacterium
CCTTGATAAGTTGATTTTGGACAATTAAGTAGTTACTCAAGAAAAGTAAGGTAGATATGCATATTCGAAGAATAAGTAAAAATGTTTACATATTCGACTTTAGTAAATGACTTCAAATTCTTGGGAATAAGCACAAAGACTATTTTTGTTTTTGAGGCTTCTTAGGCTCAATATGTTAATTGGATGGCACTGAGACGATATTCGACAATTTGATACTACTATGCCAGAAGTGGTAGGTATCCAAACCTTGCATTACTTCATCATAAACATTTATTACTTTTTCTGGATCCCGTATTGTAAGGATTAAACAAAAATCTTGACTGGGTGTTCTTCCTTCAAGCATATATCGTTGTTCAGTATTTGCTCTATACAACCCACTCAAGAAAAGAAACCAATGTTTGTCGTCAGTCAAATAGTTCCTTTTATTTGCCTCTGAAAGTTCTGATAAATCAACAGCATATTTTTTTACAGGATAATACTTGTCACCGTATTGTATCAATAGCCTTTCTCTAAGAGCGAAATCGGACTGGTTGTCTCGCATTAATCTTTTGCTGTACAAGCTTCCCTTGAAAAGATTCTGTGTCCCTTTCCTTCCTACAGGATTGAGAATAGTTTGACGGCTAGTATCCCTCTCTACCTTCTCAGAGTAAGAACCAAATTTTATATCCAAATTTGATTGACAATACTCTATTCCTTGGGTTGAATCAAGAATAGGATCATAAACAAGAGTTGCTGTAATTTGTCCTGTATAGAAACCGTTCCGGATCAACAACTTAGGCATAGGAAAGTCCATAATATCAATCTTATCTCCTCTAGAGAGGGTATCCCTAAGTATCAACGTGGCTTCATAAGGTGAATTATACAAAATCTGGGAGATGGACTTGGGAATTCCAAATCCAAGTTGGTTCGTCCGTTCCGATGTTGGGATATGGAGTTTCTCTGAATATGAAGCAGAGTGGATTATCAGGCTTTTCAACAATAGTGGATCGAACTCTTCATCTAATGCCTGATAAAGCCCAGTTGCTAGCGAGGCAATTCTAGGAGTGGAAAAGCTGGTACCAACTGCGGTAGCGACGCGCCCATCTATCGAAAAAGATTTCACACCCGATTGCACAGTTTCCCCTTTGTTATTGATGCCTGCATTCCCTCCGTAGTGAGAAACCTCGGGCTTAATGATGAACTCAGGGCCAGGTCCCACTCTCGAAAAGGGCGAAGGGTTATCGATATCAGCTATATCGTAAGGCCCTTTACTTTGTGCAACAGAGCCTACTACGAGTGAACGGATCGAATCAGCACCTTCATGAATTCTTTCTTTTGGTCTGCCACTTACAAAGTTATTACAATTTCCAGTTGATTTACATATTAGAATATTGAATCTTGTTTGGAGATCATCAAGGGCTATCCCCAAATCCGAAAACTTACTGTCGCTGACTTGACGAGTTACGCTAATCGAGAGGTTCCAAATCTTTACCTTTTCATGATTGTGTTCAATGGCTTCACTAATATTTGCAATTAGTTCATCCTCAGCAAGTTTTTCTTTACCCCCTGGAAATACCGCAGCGTCAAAAATTTTGATCCCATGGTGATCAACCCATTGATTTGATTCGCACTTGTCACCGTACAATGCGACCCCAGCAACAAACGTGCCGTGTCCAGGGTCAATAGATGACTCAGGATAAACCGACCAGCGTTTATCTGTTATCCAAGGATTGAGTTGAGGGATATCAGCTACTCCTGAATCGAGAAGTCCTAAGGTTTGATAAAAAGTGTCAGGTAATGGTTCTATTGTTTCGATTGGTGCTTCATCCACAATCATATCAACTCTTACGCTATACATTGGCATTGGCTCAATGGAAAAAAGCATATCAAATTCAATAGTATTATCGAGTTCATCAAGAAAACTTTTGGTGGACGTTTCAATTCTATATACTGGAAGGTTATTTGTATAATGAGTCTTTCGATATGGAACCTGCAGTTTAATTAACTTTCGTTCAAACAAAGAGTGTATTGAATTATTCATTTCGTAATCTTGGAAATCAATCAATTTTACTTTTGCTATGTTATCTGGCTCTGCGTCAATGATGTTAGGTTGAAAATCACTAAAAGTATCCAAACAAGATATTGCGAACTTATTTTGATTATGGTCCTTCAATCGGGAGGCAATTGTTTCAATTTGTTTTGAGGAATCAACTTTAATCAATAACTCCCCTGCATCTGCTAACCCAATAAGGTTACTGCGATCACCAGTCCGAAACACCGATTCAACTTCTCGCCTACGAGTCTTTGATGTTGAATCATCCTTGAGTTTTGCAACAAAAACAAAAGGGACCGGTGATTCGCGATCCTCATGTCGCTTAAAATTGGTAACTACTAAATCGAAGGCAGCATCTAATTCATTTGCTTTCTGAAGCAAATCATCACCAGTCAAGACCCATTGAGGTATGGCTGAACTGCCAGAGCCTTCGATCCGTAACTGGTCTATTTCACGAGTTACAAAAAACATAATAGGAAGCTTGTCGTCTGACATGGTTTATATTTCCTTTCTGTTCACATTTCTAGAAATACCCTGGATTCTGCGGAACGGGATGTTCATATTTTCATTTATCTCTTTATGCGTCACTCCATTCTCCATCATGTACCTAACAAGGTAATCTTCATCTTCTATAGAATGGTTCAAATGAAAGAACGTTTCTTTTAAGACCTGATAATTAGTCAAACATTCTGCCTAAGTCAGAACCGCCGATCGCAATGCATTTGTAATAATGTTTTTTATGTCAGCGTGACTTAGTCCGTATAATGCGTTTGTAACTAGGTTGAGTTTTTTAGGATTTGACAGAAAATTTGTCTTTTTCCCTCTTAACAGACTAAGGAGCAAGAGATTGACCTCTTCTAATTGGGGTTTTTCAAGAGCTAGAATTGTATTGAACCTCCTCCAAATAGCAGGATCAAGTAGTTTGTGGTGATTAGTTGCAGCTATTAAAATGCTGTCTTCACTAAACTCATCAATATTTTGAATCAAGCTATTTACAACTCGTTTTAACTCACCTAATTCGTTCTTATCATCCCGTAGTTTTTCAATAACATCAAACTCATCTAGGAACAGAATACACTCTCTTTTTGAAGCATAATCGAAAACCTTTCGTATGTTCTTAGCTGTACTTCCTAAGAGTGATGAAACCAGTCCATCAAGTCTTGCGGTTACTAATGGCAAATTCGTGATTGATGATATGAGTTGAGCTACTGTTGTTTTTCCACACCCAGGCGGGCCGTATAACAAAAGGGAATTATTTGTACTTAAACCTAATTTTTGGAAACTATCCCGACGATTGTAACTTTCAATGAAATTAGCCACAGCTTCTCGAGAATATTTACTCAAAATGACTTCATTCGGATAATCTTGAGGGGAAGTTATTTCCAGTATATCCATTCGACTTTCATTATCGACTGGTTTGGTTGCAAAACTATCTAATGCTGTTAAGGCACCTCTTTTTTTTGTGAGAGCAGATCTGATTTTATTAGCAAGGGAGGTCTCTCCTTGACGTTCAAGGTTATCTGCTAACACAGTAGCAAAGTTAATAACTTTTTCTTTGTCATTGGCAAGTCCACCTTCGATTATCTTTACCAACTCCGTGTACATAATCACTCTCCTATATGAATGTATTGAATATACTCGTTTCTGTTGGTATAGTCAACTATTTCGTAAGTAACATACTCTATTCTGTAATTATTATGTCTTTTTAGAGATTAGATGCATGAAATGCAAAGTTAGCGTCTCGTCCACAACTTGGAAACGAAAGATGAATTTACACTTTTAAAAATGTAGATTAAATCGAATCTCAAAAAATTGGCAAAACTCCACTGACCGTTGTTTATAGAATAGCGCAATCAATTTCGAGGTGCTAAATCAACAAGCAAGGTCAACATATGGAATTTTTCAACGAAGCAGTCAACATTCTCAAAATCTTGGTCATTGCCCTGGGAATGGCGGGTCTCTCCGTCTGGAGGGTTATCAACCTGCT
>JAQVGE010000107.1 GCA_028696935.1 Minisyncoccota bacterium
TGAAAATATGCTGAAAGCAGAAAAGTAAGGAGCAAAAGCGTTATGTTTCAGATGAAAGGGGTCATCCCCCCGATGATTACGCCGTTTCGGGAAAATGGCGAGGTAGACTATGATGCGCTGAAGGAACTGGTTCTGTTCCTTCGGGAAAGGGTAAACGGCTTATTCATACTTGGCTCCTACGGGAGCGGCGCCATGATGAGCGTGGAAGAACGAAAAAAAACGGCGGAAACCGTAATGCAGGCGGCCGCAGGTAGAATCCCGGTCATTGTGCATGTTGGATCGACCAACAGCATAACATCCTGCGATCTGGCAAAGCACGCCGTCAGCATCGGCGCGGATGCTGTGTCGGCAGTCGGCCCGTACTACTTCAAACACAGCGCCGAGGATATCTGCCTTTTTTATTCGGATCTTGTGAAAGCGGTCGATGGCAAAGCGGGCCTCTATGTTTATAACAACCCAAATTTCCAGGGGTATCCCATGGACCTGAAACTGATCACGAAACTGAAGAATGAGATCGGCGTTACCGGAATCAAGGACGCGACATTCGATATACTGACCCATGCGAGCTATATGCGTTTGCTCAAGGACGAAACGTTCGATGTTGCGCTTGGCACGGAAGCGATGTGGCTTTCCGCCTGCGTGCTTGGCTGTGAAGCGTTTATCCCAGGCCTTGGCAACGCGTTCCCGGAGATCTGCGGCCAGATGTATAAAGAAGGCATGGAACGGCAGTTTGACAAGTGCAGGGAAACGCAGTTCACCGTCAATGAAATGCGCGACATCATGTACATCGCCAAGTCGACGCAACTGGCAATTTACGCGATGCTCGAAATTCGAGGGATCGTCAAAGCCTACCCGCGCAGACCGTTCGCGGCTGCCGGGGAGAAGGAAAAGACGGAAATTAAAAAACGCATCCAAACGCTCGGCTTGATGTAAAGAGCGTACCTGCGCATGCGCGGCGAACGAAAAGGAAGGCATTGACAAAATGGCGGACGTCACTTATGAAATCGCACACGTCGGCATAAATGTCGAAAATGAGGAAAGTGCACTTTTGCTGGCGAAACTGTTGGCTGCGACGTTCGACCTGCAGACAAAGGACATGCCAAAATCCGTTTTTGCCGGTGGGTTGTTTGAGTGCATGAAACTTCCCAACCGCGGCACAAAAGGACACATCGGGCTGTTTGCAAGCGATCTTTCCGCTGCGCTGCGCAGGCTGGAGGCGAAGGGCGTTCATTTCAGCTATGACGATACGCTGATGCACAATCTGGATGGAAGCATAAAAAATATCTATCTGCGCGACGAGATTGGTGGATTTGCGATCCATATTATGCAAAAACCGTAATCCAATCCAATCCGATACCGGTGCGCCCGCCGTGTAAAAAGCACACGGGCGTATCCGGCATGGCGTTCACCGCGGGAGAAAAGGACGGCAGCATTTCGGCGCACCCGAGTCTCTCGATTCGTATGGCTGCGATTACTTGCTGCTTAATTCTCCGCTGTATTGGTTGTTTGGCTTCTCTTATGCGAATAAAACATCCGCAATGTTACTTATTGCGGATTATTCTGTCCGACTTTATAGGGACGGACGGTCGCCCGACGAGGCTCGAATTCGGCCTTGTTTGGTTGTAGTATCGGATCCATCATTGCGTCAACACCTGCGCTTCGAACATGGTATCGAAAAGTTCTGCATCCAGGAATTCAGCTCGCATGCGAGCATGGAGGCTTTCGATATAACCGTTTTTCCATGGCCCACTTGGTTCAATATAGGCTGTGATGGAGCCTGCATCCCGAGCCATTCACGAATCTGTTTGGCGGTAAATTCACTTCCGTTATCACTTCTCATATACTCCGGAACCCCGTGAGCTAACATCAGGTCAAATAGTAATTCAATCACATCATCGTTCCGCCAGCTTCTGAGGGGCACGCTGGCGAGGCATTCATGCGTGTATTCGTCCAAAGCGTTCAGAAAGCGGATTGTCCTCCGGCGTGCCGGGTCAAGCTCGATTATTCCTTCCCGATTTTCGTTTTCCTCGTTCTTCAAAAAACGTCATGCTGAATTTGGAAGTTAAAATGATCTTGCTTCAGTCTATTCCCTTTAGTGCATAGAGTTTTTTTGTTAACACGTTGTCGAGGCTCAGATCCGCTACCAGCTTCTTCAGCTTGGCATTTTCTTCCTCAAGCTGCTCTGGAAAAGGAGCCGTTGGCCGCGGAAGCATGTAAATGAAATAGGCGGACCATATTGGACAATATTGCTATTTCAGCGCACGCCTTTTCTATGGGCAAGAATCTTTTCAGGATATAATACAAATGAAAAAGGAATTCCGGTCTGGTTTGGCATATCGAAGAGGAGTTCCATTCATGAAAAAGGCAATTATATACGGCGCCGGTAATATCGGGCGCGGATTTATCGGCGCGTTGCTCAGCCAGTCCGGGTATGAGGTCGCGTTTATTGACGTCGCCCAGCCTTTGGTCAAGCAAATCAACGAAGCGGGCCGCTATACCGTCCGGATTGTTTCGAATGGCTGTTATAAAGACCAGGTCGTTTCCAATGTGCGAGCCGTAGATGGTACGGATACGGCTGCGGTTGCGGAGGCGATCGCCGGGGCGGATCTCGCCGCGACGGCGGTCGGCGTAAACGTGCTCGGACGGATTGCTCCGAATTTGGCGGCAGGGATTCGCCGGCGGTTTACGCGCACGGATTCGCCGCTGGACATCATCATTTGCGAAAATCTCCTGGATGCGGACCGCGTGCTGGAGCAGATGATCCGCCAGTATCTTTCCGAACAGGAGCAGGTGCTGCTTTCCGAACGGATTGGCCTCGTTGAAGCTTCCATTGGGCGAATGGTACCGCTGCAGACCGAGCAGATGAGGGAAAACGATCCTCTGCGTGTCTGCACGGAAGCCTACGCATTTCTGCCGGTCGACGGCGCGGCGTTTCGCGGCGGGATCCCGCCGGTCGAAGGGCTCGTGCCGTATGCGCCGTTCGGATACTACATTCAGCGGAAGTTGTTTTTGCACAATATGGGGCATGCGGTATGTGCCTATCTCGGATTATGCTTTGGCTACACGTACGTTTTTGAAGCGATTGAAGACCCCGACCTGCTGTTGCTGGTCAAAAACGCGATGCTGGAAAGTATGCTCGCGTTGTCGGCGGAGTACGGGGCGGAGCCGAAGGCTCTGATGGGGCATATCGAGGATTTGCTCTGCCGGTTTCAGAACAGGGCGCTGGGAGACACCTGTGCGCGTGTCGGGCAGGACCCTGTGCGAAAGCTTTCGGAGAACGACAGGCTCATCGGCGCGATGCACCTTTGCCTGACGCATGAAATTGAGCCGTATTCGATTGCCCTTGGCGCGGCCGCGGCGCTTTATCGCTATCTACGGCAGGAAAGCCTGCCTGTTACACTGCAGCAGGCGGAGGCTGCGCTGCAGAAGCTTTCGGGTTTGCAGCCGACGTCAAAGGCGGTAAAGCTAATTTCGCCGTTTTTCGAAGAAATCGCGCGAGGTACGAGCCCAAAGTTTCTGAGACGGGCGGCAGACGATCTGCGGAAGGAATATGCGAGCCCGGTTGTTTAAGCATCGTGAAAAAAAGGATCAGCGACAAATGAACCCCGTAACCGGGCGGAACATCCGGCGAATACAGAAATGAGGCGATTATGAAAAAGAAGGGCTCTACCGTTATACGGGCAACGCAAGCCCGCTTTACGGCGCCGGGCGCGTGCAACTGACCGAGGGGCGTGCGGCCGGCGCGCAGGTAATCGAGGTTCGGACCGGGGGAGGCCTAGAATTCGATGTGCTGCCGGATACCGGTCAAGACATCGGCGTACTTCGCTACAACGGCTTAAATATCAGCTACTTAAGCAAAAACGGCATGGACAGCGGGCGCACGTTGCTGCCGTATGAAACCGAGTTTGTGCATACCTTTCCGGGCGGCATGCTTTATACCTGCGGGCTTCGTTCGGTCGGGCCGGCGAATCGCGATAACGGCGAGCGGCAT
>JAQVGE010000108.1 GCA_028696935.1 Minisyncoccota bacterium
TTTTAAAGCTGAAAGAACTTACAATAAAACAAGCAACAAACATTACAATTGCAAGTAATAGGAATGTAATAATTGCAACCAAAAAAACATCTTCAATCCTCTTACGAAGAGGGCGTGGTTTCTTTGTGACTGAATCAATTACGAATAAGTCCATGATTTCTATTTATTAAAGTTATTACTAATTTGATTAATTACTAAATCCGCCTTCTGCCAGTTGGCGAATTAAGACGATCTTGGTAATTAACCAAATTTAACCTTGTTTTTTAATGTCCAATTATAACTTTATATTATACTAAAATAGCTAGTATTTGTCAAGCTCTGGAGGTAATTTACCCCAAAAGTTACCCAAAGTTTTAACCAAAAACCCCAACAAAAGTGACAAATTTAGACAGTTCTGAAAAGTGGTACAGGAACTTTTCAGAACATACTTTTACTATGATAGTTAAGAAAAAATAATAGTATAAAGTCCAATAAAATAGCTGTTTTTGAGTAGTTAAGAAAAATGTCCAGTAACCTTTTCTTAACTCTGTGCTGATATAGCTTAAGTATTGGCCGGCTGCTGCCTTTTTTCCTTTTTTGGCGGCATCCCCTTGGGGGAGCCGAAAAAGGAAAAGGCAGACGGCAAGTGAGGCTTGAGACTAGAGGTGTAGGCCCGGCCCCTCCCTATATAATTAACTTGACTATACGCACACACCGGGCCGTCACTACGAATATTAAACAAAATATTAAGTAATTGATAAATATATGAAATACATCCTCTATGCTAGAAAGTCTAGCGAAGATAAAAGTAAACAAATATTATCTCTTGAGAGCCAAGTAGCTGAAATGAAAAAGTTAGCCTCTAATCTGGGGCTAGATATTTCTTTGACATACACTGAAAGCAAGTCGGCAAAACTACCAAACAATAGACCGCTATTTTCAGAGATGATTAAGCTGTTAGAAAATAGCTCTGATGACTATGGAATTATCTGCTGGAAGATAGACAGGCTATCTAGGAATCCAATAGACAGTGGAAAGATTCAATGGTTATTACAACAAGGCAAGATTAAAGTTATTCAAACATCTGATAGACAATATTTGCCTAGTGATAATGTTCTCTTATTAAACATTGAAGGCTCAATGGCTACTCAGTATATTTTAGACTTATCTAAAAATGTTAAGCGTGGAATACAAACTAAAATAGAAAAAGGGCTATGGCCAAATTTTGCGCCTATTGGTTATTTAAATGACGGGAAAGGTGGAATAGTAGTTGATAGGGTTAGAGCTAGATATATTAAGAAAATATTTAAACTATACTCAACTGGTAATTACACAATGAAAGAATTAGCTAATTTGATGTATGAGTCTGGTTTTAGAAGTCGGACTAATTTGAAATACCATAAGAGTAAAATATATAAATTAATCGGTGACTCTTTTTATTGTGGCCTGATGCAATTTCACGGCAAAGAATACGAGGGCAAACACGAAACCTTAATATCTAGAAAATTATTTTCTGATTGCCAAAAAGTAATGGAGTTAAAACAACGCCCAAAAAAGAAAATAGAACATTTTCACTTTAGAGGGCTAATGACTTGTGCTAAGTGTGGCTGTCTTTTAACTGCCACTAGAAAGAAAAATAAGTATGTTTATTATTACTGCACCAATGGACGAGGGTGTTGTAGTGAACATAATCACTATTTAAAAGAGGAAGAAGTGATTAAGCAAATGTCTAAAGTTTTTGACTACATGAAAATTGATGAAGATGAAATAGAAATGATGTATTGTAATTCTTTGGAGCTGTTAGTTAATAATAACCCTGACAGACGTGAGTATTTAGAAGCTAAGCATAGCCTTGAAAATGAGCTCAAGCGATTTGAAAATAGAAAAGATGAACTCTTTAACCTCTTGCTTGATAAATCTATTTCTAAAGAAGAATTTGAAACTAAAGAATTAATAATTAAAAATGAGATAAATAATTTTACTAAAGCCCTAAAAAAACTAGAGGATGAACAAGAAGTGGTACTAACTGCCGAAACTTTGGAACTGACCAAAAAATTCTTTTTAAGCCCTAAATTAATGAAAAAATCATTTTTTCAAGTTAGCTTAGATGATAAAAGAAAAATGCTCTCAAAGATACTTTGGAACTCAACCATAGACAACAAAAAATTAGCTAAGGTTAGTTTCAAAGAACCCTTTGAAACCCTAGCTAATTGTTGCGTCAATAGTGATATTGACAATCTGCGGAGGGGGTGGGACGTAGTTGGAACGGTTTTTGCAAAAAGTTCATTAGATTTCTATTTCTAAGAGAATTGGCAAATGATCACTATATTCTGTTTTGAATATATTGGAGCTTATGACCTTTATGTCTTTAGTGGCAAACACGTAATCTATACGCCATTTTAATTTATCTTCCTTGAAACCCATAAAATCAAAATTTTTTGTGGTCCAGGTTGACTCTTCATAAGAGGGTCCACAATGTTTCAATACTTTTTCTATTAATTTTATTGATTTTGTATTTGGGGTAATATTCAAATCTGCCGAAAAAATTAAGTCCTTATTATTTTGTTTAAAAAAATCTACTAACTTTTGTATTTCATCTATCTTTTCTCTGTTCTCTGTAAACTTATTATTATAAGATGCATGTGATGTAGCAACTTTTATTCGTTTATTTGTATTAATCTCTATTTCACTCACAGCACAAGTTCTTCTTTCATATGGCAGATCCGGTAGATCTTGAGGATTAATTATAGGGAAATTTGAATTTTTTACTATAGGGAATCTTGAAAATATTGCATTCCCACCGTAATTACTTTCACCCTTTGGAGTTATAGGAAATTCATATTTATGAGCTTCTGAAAAGTTATAATTGTATTTCAGTTCTTTCGCAATAATTTTTGCCACATCTTTTTTATTGTTAAATTTTGACCCTATTGTAACTTCCTGAAAACATAAAATATCTGGATTTAATTCTTTTACAACTTTTATTATATTTTCCGCTTTTTCTTGGAACCAAATGTTCCAATGCAGTATTTTTATTCTCATATTTTTTAATATTTTTATATCTCCATTTATTATAGCATTTAGTCGATATTCCACAACAAAAAAATAACCCCTAACGGATTATTTTCAGTCTGCGGAGAGAGTGGGACGTAGTTGGAACGGTTTTGGAAAAAGCAAAAACTATTAAAAAAATAACATGATATTGTTAAGACATGACTTTTTTGCTTGATGCAACGTCTAATAACCGCTTACCTAGTTCAGTGGTTTCAATTTTTCCCTTCTGAAAATCAATGACTTGTCCATCTCTTAGACTTTTTTTAATTTTTTCAACTGCACTGCTTCGCTTTATAAATTCATAAACACTTTCATCTTGAAGGCTTACAAATGCGGGCTTAGCCAGAAGTCCTAAAGCGAACATATTGTCTAGGTACATATTGTAATTACTAAAATGTTTTATGACTTTTCGCTCCTCTAAGTAGCTTAGATTTTTTTGAATCAATATATAACCAGAATTTGGTAATTTAATTTTTACATCAACTACAGGTAAGTCGCCATTGAAAGTAATTAAATTATTTTCTCCATTTTTTCCATTTAACAAAATAGAGTTATTATTTGAGTTAATAAATTCAAGCATTTTTATTTCATCAGCACACATACGATTGAGAATTTCTATAAATGCCACAGAAACTTTACTTAACTCTTCTTTTGTTGATGCTGTAGCTAGAATTTGAGCATAATAATTTGAAACGACTTCATCGTCTGTATATCTTAACTTTTCTAAAATAGGAATAAATATTCTAGTCTCTGGAAGTTTTATAAGATCAACGGATAACCCATCTAATTTATCAATATATTTGCTAAGATTATTTTCAAAAATCTCAACCATTCTACCTATAGGTGTGGCAAATAAAGAAACGCATTGTGCAAGAGTTTTACCTAAAATTCGTACAGATGGTTGCGCTGAATCTTGATAAAACGCCACGGCATTAGCTTTTATTATTTCTTTAA
>JAQVGE010000109.1 GCA_028696935.1 Minisyncoccota bacterium
TTTAGAAGTTTAATTCCCTAATTATACACAGGCAGTTACTATATATTGGTAAAATGTTATCTTTTTTAAAGATCATTTTAATAACCATTTTCATTATATAAAAAAAGTACCCTTCAGTAAAATGCATAAGGGTGCTAAATAAAAGTTAAAAGGATTAATTAGAAACAGCTGAGCGAATACCGTACTTATCGTCAGAATTGTCGATGCTGCGCCAAATCACGTGGAACCAACCGCTGCTACTCAAGCACGCGTCCGGGACAAGGCCATAAGCGTGGCGAGAACCACTACAAAAGGTTAATCCCTTAACATCAAGATGATTACCCGTTTCAGTAAAATACTTTATTTCGAAAATTATTCTTTCTAATAAAGTAATACCGATTTTCATATCAGGGTCAGCTTGACGAGTTGACTTGCCAAGAAATTCTTGATCTGGTTCAACCTCATCACGAACCCAAATGGCATAATGATTTTCTGTATTACGAATATTTTTTGTAACAACAACATCCAAATCATCAGTATATTCCCAACTTTTGAAAAGTCCTGAGCCAATTTTAAAGGCAAGATTCATTGTCATTCCTTTTGGAATGAAAAGCAATCTCCATTTTCCATTAGTCGGCATTACGGGAATAATTACAGTAGAAAAATCAACTGTCCAGTTAAATTTCTCTTTGTAAAAATTCTGCCATTCTTCACGAGCCGACAAAAATTCATCAGCGATAGAAAAAACTTCACGAAGTTTTTTCTTAAGCTCGGTTTTATGACCAAGATGATAATCTATTTGGTCATCACTAAAAATCGTTGCAAGAAATTCAACTATGAATCCTGCGAGTAAACCTAGTTTTTCAAAACGTTTGAATACTGGTTTTTTCGAAGTACGTTCCATTTTTTTCATGGTTTGTTTCTCCTTTTTAATTTAAATTTGAAAGAACAATTTGAGCCAATTTGTTTCTTTTTAAGCAAAACAGGCTGGTTTCTTACCTTCCTATATTATATCATAATAAAAACAAAAAGTCAATATAAAAAATCCCTTTTAGAAGGATTTTTTAATCTAATTTTTCTTTTATATATTCTACAATTTTATCTTTATGAATTCTTTCTTGTTTACCTGTATCACGGTCTCTAATAGTAA
This sequence comes from Minisyncoccota bacterium, assembly GCA_028696935.1. The sequence continues at coordinate 1,130 of JAQVGE010000109.1, forward strand.
GAGTGTCATCTGATAAAGTATCAAAATCTACGACAATACACCAAGGTGTCCCAATTTCATCCTGCCTACGATACCTTTTACCAATGTTCCCATTATCATCCCACATCACTCTACCAAACTCATCTTTTAATATTCTATAAACTAAGTGGGCATACTCACGCAATTCTGGTTTATTTTTAAGCAAAGGTGAAACTGCACAAATAACTGGAGCAATCTTTGGCTTGAAAGCAAGATAAGGCCTTACTTCTTTTTCTCCGATTTCTTCTTTATAAGAGCTAACAAGAAGAGCTAAGACAGTTCTATCAACCCCAAAAGTTGGCTCAACAACATGAGGAGCAATTCTTTCTTTTGTTTCTTCGTCATAATAGGAAAGATCAACAGAACTACCTCGAGAGTGATTACTTAAATCAAAATCTGAACGATAAGCTAAACCATAAAGTTCACTTTTCCCAAAAGGAAAATCAAACTCAAAATCAACTGTTCGACTTGAATAATGAGCTCTATCTCCTTCTTCAACTTCGAGCTCGTGGACTCTTTTCATATCAAGACCAATTAAGTCCATCCATTCAAACATTTCATCTTTCCAATATTCAAAATACTTTTCCCACTCTCCCTCTTTCAAAAAATATTCTATTTCCATTTGCTCAAACTCTCGAATTCTAAAAATAAAATCGCGAGGGGTAATCTCATTCCGAAAAGCCTTTCCTATCTGAGCTAAACCAAAGGGTAATTTGGGGTGGAAAGAATCAACTACATTTTTGAAATTAACAAACATACCTTGGGCTGTTTCAGGGCGAAGATAAACCGTAGCCGAAGAATCTTCTACTGCTCCAATTTTCGAAGCAAACATCATATTAAATTTCTTTTCCTCACCTAAAAGCCCTCCACACTCTGGACATTTATCTCCCCCAATCTGATCTGTTCTAAATCTCTTTTTACACTTTTGACACTCAGACATCGGATCTGCAAAATTATCAACATGTCCAGCAGATTGCCAAACCTTTGAGTTCATCAAGATAGCTGAATCAATCCCGTACATATCGTCCCTTCCTAAAACAAATTTCTGCCACCAGAGGTTCTTTATATTATTACGCAAAGAAACACCCAAAGGACCGTAATCCCAAGTTCCAGCTAATCCTCCATAGATTTCTGAACCTTGATAAACAAAGCCCCTTCTCTTACAAAGAGAACTAATCTTTTCCATTAAATTATCTTTTTCTTCTTCCATAAATATTATCTAACGACTCTCTGCTTACCCTCACCAAAGTTAGGGTCATTCGGCAAAAACGTTGTAATAGCATTATACTTATTTTTAATCAAAACTAAAGAGAAAGAATCTTGACCCGAAAGAAAGACTTCTTTTGTTAACTGTGGAACACTTCCAACTTGTGACAAAGAAGGTTTTAAGGAAACAACAAAAGAAGCTTCTCTATTTGAATCAAAACCTGTATTAGGACGAACTGTCCCAATATTCCAAATAACCTCCCTGGTAACTTCATTATAAGAAACATTCTCATTACCCCCCGTTAAAGAGCCACCCCAATCAACATAAATTGGGAGAACAGCTCTAGCTTCAGCTTGAGAAATTGTGTTTGATGAATTAGATAAAGTCCAAGTTACTACATATTTAGTTTCAGACTCAGCTTTGGGTGGAAGGAAACCTGAAGAATAAACAGCTCCTGCAACAATTTGAAAATCTGAAATTATTCTTACAACTTTCTTAGAAAAATTATTAACATCACTGAAAGTTGAACCTAGCCCTGGCTGACGACCACGGATACTAACATCAATTCCAATCTGCGGGTCTTTTATGTAGTTAGTTGGTCCGATTAATGAAATAGATTTAAATTTGAAACCAACTGTTCCTTTTTCTCCAGGCTCAACTGAAGCTAATTCAGAAATAGAATTTTTATCCCAGATAATTTGATTTTTAAGAGAATCATAGAAACCATCTTCTGGATTAATACTTAATTTATCTAAAACATTTCCAGAAAGACCAACAATAATTTCAGCATCTGCTATTCTTGTTGATAAATTATTAACCCAAGAAATTTCTCCTGAAATTTGATCGCCCGCTGAAACCGCAAAAACGGGTAGATCTTGACCATTTACTAAAATTTTTGCTTCAAGGAATGGTTTTTCAATCAAAACCGAGTGTAAAAGTGAGTTATAAGCAATATTAACCTTTGCTTGATTCTTAGGATTGGTTGCTCCTGCATAAGCATGAAAAATTTGTTCGTCTCCATCCTGTCCAATCAAACGACCATTTACAACAACAGTAAATGGATTAGTTACTGACAACGAATCTAGACTCCAAACAGAATTACCAAAAGTTGGAGTAGGTGTAGCGCTTTCAAAAATAAAATTATTTGGATATGACAACTCTAGAGCTGTTGGACCCTCTGGAAGAGAAGTATTTAAAACAGCTTTGACTTCAAGAGAGATAGTTTGATCGCTTGTTACAGACTCGGGAGCCTCGATAAACAAAGAAAGAGGAGATGAACTAATTGTTACTGGGTATTCTTTTTCTTTAGTAAAAATAGCATTTGATCCTTCCGGGTGATATTCTAAACTAATTAAAATATTTCTAATAGACTGCTCTTCTCCAAAGAGTTTGACTTTAATATTCCGAATAACACTTTCACCTGCCTCTATCGTTCCAATCGAATCTCTTGGTAAACGGATAACTCCAGAAATATCATCACTAACTCCTCCAGGATAAGAAACAATCAAATTAGCTAACTCCAAACTAGCATTATTACGATTAACAATTTCTATTT
>JAQVGE010000110.1 GCA_028696935.1 Minisyncoccota bacterium
TTAAGAAATCTATATCAAATTTACGATTAGGTATTTTAAAATTTTTATAAATTTTATAATTATTACCCAGAAATTTAACTAAATTAAGATAGGTTAATTTTTCTCCTTCGTTTCCCTTCCTAGCCTTATTTATCTCAGTATCAGTTTTTGAAAAGAAATTATTAATTAACTTTAAAAAACATAAAGACAATATACCAAAAAGAAAGCCTAATGTTAGTAAAGCAAAAACCCTAAGCGTATCTTGATCTAAATGTCTATATTTATTAATAGAATAAGAGAGGTAAACAACAATGAACAAGAAGGCAAAAATATAAAAAATCCACTGTTTTATAAGATTAATTTTAATCTTTTGTTTAGAATATGATTTTTCTTTTTTAAAAATGTTCATATAATAAAACACTTTATACATCCTTGTGACATATCAACAGTTTTTAAATTCATCTCAACAAGCTTAATGATTTTTATATCTTTAATTAAAATATTTCATTTAAAATACCCTTTTCAACCATCTCTAAACTAATCACATAGTCATTGTGATTAAAAGTTTCCCTAAGGGGCCGGGCTGTAGACTTCCAGCCATTACCATCTGTAATCCAAATAAACTTATATTGACCTTTTAAGACATTAAAAAGGTCTCTATATTCTCCAGCAGTTGACTTTAACTTAGAGCCACTACCACCATAAAAATTAGTTTCAAAAATAACAAGTTCTTTGCCAGTGTTAACAACAAAATCATATCTGCGAGAAGACTTGTCCACTGGAACGTCATAGCCCCATTCTTTATTTATTTTCTCTGAGGTTGCTTCTTTAATATAGCTATATTTTTTACTCTCACAAACATCTTTAATAAAAAATTCTATTATACTCTCCATAGAATGGCCACCTCTATTTTTTCGGCCATTACTATCAAGCCCAGTTTCAACGCCAATCATATAATCAACCAAGTTTTTTATTTTCTGCGCAGTAATTAAATCTTTTAAACCTGTTTCTTTAACAAACCTAAGATATTTCTCTACATCCTTATCAGTCATTTCTTTTTTAGAAAAATCATACTCTTCATAGACTAATTTTTTCTTCTGATAATCAACTAAGATATTAAACCTATTAGTATTACTACCGTCGCGAACAACCAAAGCAGGAATCACATTAGCAATCTCTGGTTTTTGTTTAATTAAAAACTTAAATTCACTATCAAAGTCTTCTTTGCCAATTAAATAATTCAGGGTGTTTAAAGTAATTTCTATCTTCTTGGTATTATTAAAAACCTTATCCCAATTAACAAAATATGACCATAGAATAATACTTGGCTTTAGGTTTTGAATTAAATAATCAAAAACTTCATCTTCATTTTGACAATTTAATTGCTCTTTATAGAAGTTAATATATTTCATATTGATTATCTACCATTATGCGTGGCCTTTGAAATAATAGAAAAAATATCTTGATTCTTTTTTAATTCTTCCAACAATTCTTTAAACATATATGCTGAATCTAAATTTGTTTTTTCTTGAATCATTAATAGTCTAGCTAATAAAACTAAAAACTTTATACTATATTCTCCATGATTTCCTAATTCATTATATATAGAAATATCTTCTTTATTTAATTCTAATAAGTTGTCTATTTTTAAAATATTATCTCTTTCATCATCTGTTTTTATGGCTATTGTTTTTCCCCAAATTTGTAACAAAAAATCTAAAAACTCTGTTGTTGTTCTAGGGCTAGAATGCATTTTTAACATAATATCAACAGCCCAGTGAATATGTTTAGGTGTTCTTATCCTCGACCATTTATCATTATTTTTCTGTCTATATTTTATTAAAATATCATATTTTGTAATAGACCCCTGATAAATCCCTATAATATAATGCGTGTTGACCGGAAAAATAGCTAATGGTTTTATTAAATGCTCCTTTCTTTTAAACTCCATTGTTGGCAATAAATTTGACATAATAGGAATTATTTAATATTTAAATCTCTGTATCTCTTAACCGACAACTCCAAATATTTCTTCTCCAAATCGATGCCAATGAATTGTCTATCATTTAAAGCACAAGCTAAGCCAGTAGTTGAAGAACCAGTAAATGGATCTATAACTAAATCGCCTTTCTCGGTGCTGGCCATAACAATGCGCACTAACAGATCTATTGGTTTTTGGGTAGGGTGCTTACCATGCTTCTTCTCTGCTGGTTTAGGTGTGCCCATTGACCACACACTGCGCATTTGAAGATTGGGTTTCTTTAAAAAATCTTCTGGCCAATGACCATTTTTCATTAAATCATAATTAAACTTATGTTTAGTATTAATCTTTTTACCTGTTTTATGATGAACTAATTCTTTTCTTGCCCAAATGAGAGTTTCGTGACTAGCTGTAAAAAAGCGACAACTTAGATTAGGAGAAGCATTGGGTTTAAACCATGCAATATCGTTTAAAATATGAAACTTGCTTACCTGAAGGGCAAAACCACATTGATAAATAGAATGATAGGTTCCAGAAATCCAAATTGTGCCACCAGGTTTTAACACTCTGTGACAAGCCTGAATCCAAGCTAATTGAAATTCAAAGTCTTTTTTAAGGCCATTGCTAACATCCCATTCTCCCTTATTAACACTAACCATTTTCCCAGCATGCACTGAAAAACCACCATTAGACAACATATAGGGCGGATCAGCAAAAATCATATCAACCGAATTCTCTTCTAAAGTAGCCAAAAATTCCAAACTATTAGCTTGATATAATTTAAAGTCTTTGTCTGTAAAAAATGGATTTAACATTTTTTTGCTTTTTTTCTTAGTTTTTGTGGCTTTTTTTGGCTTAGTCATATTATAGCAAATTGAGTATAACGAAAAGATAAATTTTTATTCTATGGCTTAATTTTACTCTTTTTACACGATTTTGTAAACCAATATTATCCGCCAAATCCTTGCCTTTCAGCCTCTCTTCCTTTATTATAAAGAGATAATAGTTAAATTATGCGCGTACCTATTAGAAAAGGCGACAGCCGTGTCTTCGCCCCTAAAGACTACTATCTTAGCCCGAGTAAATATCGGGAGCTTGAAGCTGAAATTGTTCGTCTCACAGCTAAAAGACCCAGCTTAGCTACAGAGGTAAAAAGATTAGCAGAAATGGGTGATTTTTCAGAAAATGCCGGCTATCAATTAGCCAAAGGACGTTTACGTGGCTTAAATCAACGTATTCTTGAAATCACTGATCGTCTCCGTAAAGCAGAAATAATTACTGGCGATGAAGACATCTCAGCTGTTCAAATTGGCCATACCGTCAGCCTGAAAAGCACTAGTGGTCACAAAAATTATACAATCTTAGGTGGGAGTGAAAGCAATCCTAGCCAGGGTATAATTTCTCATCTCTCCCCCCTTGGCTCTGCCCTATTAGGTAAAAGCGTAGGCGAGACAGTCTCAATTAACGGCAAAAACTATCAGATATTAGCAATCAGTAATTAATATGCCCATTCTCTTGCAAGTACAAAAGCTAGGAAAAGAATATGGCGGAGAAAAAATCTTTAGTAATCTTTCTTTTGCTGTTAGCGATAAACAAAAAATTGGTATTATTGGTCGCAATGGCGCTGGTAAATCAACTCTATTTCGCATTATCACTCAAATAGAACAAGCTGATGAGGGTCAGATTATTATTCACGACAGTGCTAAAATTGGCTATTTAAAACAACATGATGACTGGAATAAAGAAGAAAGTGCTTTACAATATTTAGAAAGATTAAGTGGTCAAGCAGAATGGAGAGCACGACAAGTGGCGAGTAAATTTGAATTAAGAGCAGATAAGTTGGAACAAAAAGCCGATAGCCTATCCGGTGGTTGGCGCATGCGTCTTAAACTAAGCGGTATGCTCCTTCAAGAGCCCAATCTCTTCCTTTT
>JAQVGE010000007.1 GCA_028696935.1 Minisyncoccota bacterium
CCACGGGTTGGCAACTGAAACACTAAATTGTTCAGCTATTCTAGATGCGAACATAGACCAAGTTGAAGGGATAAATTGAGAAGGACCCCTAGCTCCACCCCATCCAGGAACCCCCTCAATTGGGCAAGATATTCTAGTGTTATATGGGTCTAAACCTAAAGCTCCAGTTATCTTTAAAAATGGTGGAATATCTCTTGTTGGACTCATTCCGTTTTTAAATAAACGACCAGTGTTCATTCCCCTGCTTTCACCTGTATCTTTATTGTTTAAATAACATAAACCAACATTATTACCAATGTTAGTTTCTTGTTTCAATATTCCTAAAATGAAGGCAGTTCTAACTCCTGTTTTAGTTGAAGCATACTCGGCATATTTAACAGCATCTCCAAAAGGAATTCCACCTCCTTGGACTCCTCCAGCAAGTTCAAATAATCTAGCTCTTATTTTAGTTGCTTGAGCTTTTCTTTCTTCTAAGATTTTAGAATATTCAGCTTCTTTGTTTTTACTAATTGAGAGAAGGTTCTTTTTTTCAGCCTCAGTTAATTCAACTTTCTTTTTAGCATTTTCTAACTGGTATTTAACATCGATTTCTTGATTCTTTTTTTCTTCTAATCCCTTTTTTTCTATCTCAGTCTCTGATTTAATTCCTCTAATTTGATTAATAGATTTTCTAATCCCATCCTTAATTGAAGAAAAAGCACTGATATCACTGTAAGCACCGGAAACAGTTTCTTGAGACAAAAGAAGAATAAGCAGAGGTTTGTCTCCAATTTCCCTTTCTTTACGAATTAGTTGGGCTAAAGATTCTTTTTCTTTTTCAATTTTAGAAGAAAGAACATTTATTTGTTTGTTTTTTTGATTTATTTCTCCTCCTAGTTTTTCAATAGTTAAATTTTTAGCTTTGATATCTAATTTTGATTTATTAATTTGGGTCGTTAAAATTGAGATATCTCTAGAGATAGAAGCAGATTGACCTTTTTGATTTTCAAGCTCTTTTTGTTTTAAGGCGATTTCCCTTTCTAGTGCAGCTAATTCTGCTTCTAATTTGGCTTTATCTGCTTGGGCATTCTGAAGGGCTACATTTGCTTCAACATTAGGTAACAACAAATAAAGAAACCCGACTAAAATTAAGGTCAAAGTAAAAAAAGAAAAATATTTTTTATATTTATCCATACCGTAAATTGTATCACAAAAGACCCCTTAGATAAACATCTAGGGGTCTTTTGTGATAAATAATTAGAGATTAATTTATTCTTTGTTTTCTTCACCTTCATCCTCCTTCTTTCCTTTCTTTTCAACCTCAATAGCAGATAAATCTACAGAAGCATTTTCTTCTTGAACTTCTTCTTTCATCGGAGCAATAAGAGCAATGACTTCATCTTCTCCTGTTTTCATTAAGACTCCTTTAGGAAGAGTAATATCTTTGACCAAAATTTGAGAATCTAATGTCTCTAGGGCTGAAATATCAACTTCGATATTGTGAGGAATATCTTTAGGTAAAGCTTCTACTTCAAGTTCGTGGATAATCTTAACCAAAACTCCTAAACCATCTTTTTCAGCTTTGGCGACACCAATAAACTCAACGGGAACAGAAACTTCAACTGGTTTATTCATATCCACAGCAAGAAAATCAACGTGAATAGGAAAACCTTTAATTGGGTCAACTTGAATATCGTGAATTAGAGCATCTACTTTTACCAACCCATTTTTCTCATCATTTATCTCTAAAACAATTGTACTAGTCTCACCTACTAGTTTAAAAACTTTTTCGAAGGCGACTTTCTCAACGGAAATAGTAGTATTTTCCACTTGAGCGCCATAGACAACAGCTGGAACCATACCGTTATTTCGTACGATTTTAAGCTTATCTGTCTTACTTCGCTTTGTTGCGGTTAATTTATTCATAGGGGTGATAATAACATTAAAACCCAATTTTTGCAAATAAAAAAGCCTACGTTTGCATAACGTAGGCGACCAGTGGTCTTGGCTTTTTTTTGTTGTGCCCCTATTCTCTATCTATTCAAGATAGAACAAGTGAATTTTTATTTTCTTTTGGGACAGCACAACAATAGTAGTACTACATCTTCATATAAATAATAGTAAATATTATCTAAATTTACAAATTATTAAATAATCTTAATCGTTTATAAACCACTTCTTCTATAGCAAGAACGGCTGGGTTTAGGAATTTATAAGGGGCAATTTCATCTGGGTTTTCTTTTAATGATTTTTCTAAAGCTTCTTTATAAGCAACTCGAATTTCTGTATTTATGTGGATAATTGATATCCCTGCTTTAATCGCCTCTTTAAAGTCTCCATCAGAAATTCCAGAACCACCATGTAAAACAAGAGGAATACCACAAGCTTCTCTTAATTCTTTAATTCTACTAATATCTAAATTGGGATTCCCTTCTTTTACCATTCCGTGGATATTCCCTACTGATGGGGCTAATAAATCAACACCCGTTTGTTCTACGAAATATTTTGCATCTTCTATTTTTGTCATAGTTTCTTTGTTTACCCCTTCTGGAATTTCATTGAGTAATTTTGAGGATTGACCAATAAAGCCAATTTCTGCTTCTATTAGTATATCTCTATCTTCTTTTAAATTAGTTTCTTTTGCATATAAAACACATTCTTTGGTTAAAGCAATATTTTCTTCAAGGGGTAACTTAACTGCATCTATGATAACAGCATCAAAACCACTATCAATTGAGTTTTTAACAGATGAAAAAGAGTAGTGGTGATCGCCGTTTAAAAATATCGGATAATCATCTTTTTCTTTAATTTGTTTTATTAAAATGGAAACTTCTTCTCGGCCAATAAAAGCTTCTTCTCCCTCTGAGACACCAATAATAACAGGAACTTTTTCTTTTATTTCTTCGGAGAGTTTTTTTGCTGCATTATAAATTCCATGTAAGCCTTCAATGTTTGAGATGTTGAAATGACCAATAGCAACCCTTTTTTCATCCGCTAGTTTTATATATTCTCTTAAAGATTTCATAATTAAAATTATACCATAATGTGATATAATAGATAAGTTCGAGTTAGCATATTTAAAAATATAATTATTATTTATAATTAAAGTAGAATGGACAAAAATAAGCAAATTGATTTTTTAGCTATTGGAGATATTGTTACAGAACCTTTTATTAAAATTGATGACGTAGAGGTAGAGTGTGATTCTAATGGGGATGATTGTAAGTTGTCTTTTCGTTTTGGAGATAAAATACCTTATAAATCTGCCGAAGAATTTAGAGCTTTTGGTAATAGTCCCAACGCTGCTGTGTGTGCCTCTAAGCTAGGACTTAATACATGTTTAATTTCTTATGTTGGTGAAGATTCTGTTGGTAGAGGTAACATAGAAGCTTTGGTAAGTAATAATGTTGGGATTGACTACATGGAAACAGTACCTGGAATGATTTCCAATTATCATTATGTTTTGTGGCACAAAACAGAACGAACAATTTTAGTTAAACATAATGAGTACCCATATTCTTTTCCTGTTGATTTACCGGAGCCTAAATGGATTTATTTATCTTCTTTGGCTAGTAATTCATTAGAATATCATAATCAGATTATTAAATATTTAGAAAAACACCCAGATGTTAATCTAGCTTTTCAGCCAGGAACTTTTCAAATAAAACTAGGAGTTCAGAACCTAAAAGAAATTTATAATCGAACCCAAGTTCTTTTGTGTAACAAGAATGAAGCTCAAAGAATTCTAAAAAATAAAGAAGAGGATGACTCTGTTAAATTAATTAAAAAACTTTATAATCTGGGACCTGAAATGGTTGTTATGACTGATGGAAGCAAAGGGGCTTATGTTTATGAAGGTAAAAATATTTGGTTTCTTCCTGCTTATCCAGCAAAAGCAGTAGAAAGAACTGGAGCAGGAGATGCTTTCGGTTCAACCTTTCTGTCTGCTTTGATTTTAGGTAAGAACATAGAAGAAGCTTTGCTCTGGGCTGGTATTAATGCGATGTCTGTAATTCAGGAGGTTGGGACACAAAAAGGTTTACTCACAAAAGAAAAATTAGAAGAATACTTAAATAATCTCCCTGAAGATTACAAGGTTGCTAAATTAAAATAATAAAAAATGAAAGATTCTGATTTTTTTGAAAAAAGAAAAGAAGCTGATGTCTTATCAAAAGAAGTAGAGAAACAAGCTGTTAAGGAAAACAAGTTAAATGTTGGTGATTATGAAAAGATTAAAGTAAAAACAACCGCTGAGGCAAACTCATCGGATGATTATGATTTGCAGAGTATAGAATTAATGGCCTCTATGGATTCAAAAAATGGAGGACAAATTTATGAGATAGAGAAAACGAAAAAACAAATAAATAAAATAAATCAAGAAATAAGAAAATTTAAAAGAGAACCCTTAGGGGATAAGGATGAAGAAATTAATAGATTTATTAATTTAATGGAAAAAGAGGTAAAAAAAGAGAGAAAGTTAGATAATCTCTTAGAAGGTAATTAGAAATTATTTAATTATTGTAATATTGAAAAAATCCATTCTGATTTAGTGAATGGTTTTTTTTAGTAAAAGTTTATTCGCTGCTTTAATGATATGAGTATAATTAAGATGATATTCCTCATAAAGTTCTTCTTTTGTGCCAGATTGTCCAAATAAATCTTTTACACCAATAAATTCCATAGGAACTGGATAATTTCTAGATAAAAATTCAGCTACAGCACTCCCCATCCCACCAGCAATTTGATGGTCCTCTACGGTTAAAATAGCTTTAGTTTCTTTGGCAAGTGAAATAATAGAATCTTCATCTAGGGGTTTAATGGTTGAAAGATTCATCAATTTAATTTTAATACCCTTTTTTTCTAATTCTTTTGATGCGAGTAAGGCCTCATATAAAATTGGTCCTGTTGCAATAATTCCAATATCAGCTAAAAGTTTATCCGGAGTAAAAATTATTTGAGCCTTGCCTATTTCAAAAGGAGTTTCGGTTGTTGTTATTATGGGACTTTTCCCTCTTGTTAACCTAAGATATGTAGGTTCTTTGGTTTGAGAACAAGCAATAGTTGCCTTCTTGGCTTCAATTGCATCTACTGGTGAAATAACAGTCATGTTAGGAAGTACTCTCATAAGAGCGATATCTTCAGTCATTTGATGACTTCCACCATCAGGACCAACTTCTATCCCCGTGTGAGTACTTGCTATTTTAACGGGCCTATCGTTATAACAGATATTTGTTCTAACTTGTTCCCAGTTACGTCCAGGGCTGAAAATAGCAAAAGAAGAAGCAAAAGGTATTTTACCCATAGCAGCCATTCCACTTGCGACACTAACTAAATTTTGCTCAGCAACCCCTACTTCAATAAATCTTTCGGGAAATCTTTCAGCAAATAATTGCATTTTTGTTGATTCTGATAAATCCGCACAAAGAGCAACAACTTCTTTATTTTTTATTCCTGCTTGAAGAAGACCGTTACCAAAACCTTGTCTGGTTGATTCTTTCTCAACACCTTCGTTAAAAATCTTTGTATTTAACTTTAATTCTGGATTAAGCATATTTATTTTATTAAGAATATATTTGATATAGAGAGAATAAAGATATTAAAACCCAAGCGATATTTAAAAATCCAGACTGATAATCTTTACTATGAAAAGCTATAACAACGATACCGCCTGCTCCTGTTGCGTTTAAAAAAATATAATGTAAGCTTTTAGCTTCAATATATCCAAGACTCAATAAAAAATAACCTGCTAGGACAGCTATCATTCCATACCAACCAATTAAATTAATTAAAAAACTTTTTTTCATTTAGATGTTTTCGTCTAATTCTAATAATGCTTGCTTAGCTTGTTCTTTATTCGGAACAGAACCATGCCAATGATAATTATTTTCAAATAATTTGACCCCATTTCCAGGAGTTGTCTTGGCAATAATCATCGAAGGTCTATCTTTTGATTCTTTTGTTTTTTCTAGGGCGTTATTTATTTCATTAAAATCATTTCCATCTATTTCTAAAACATTCCAGTTAAAAGTAGACCACTTATGAATTAGATTATTAAGAGGCATAATTTCTTCTGTAAAACCACTTATTTGAATATTGTTACGATCAACTATTGCAATTAAATTGTTTAATTTATGTTTAGCTCCAAGCATTGCTGCCTCCCATGTTTGCCCTTCGTTCATTTCCCCGTCACTCATTAAGCAATAAAACTTTTTAGATGAATTAGATTTATTTATTTTCTCAGCAATAGCCATTCCTACCGCTTGAGATAAACCTTCTCCAAGAGGGCCAGAAGATGTCTCTAAATAAGGAAGGAATTCGCGATGAGGATGCCCTTGGAGACGAGTCCCTTTTTTACGTAAGGTTTGTAGCTCTTGTATTGGGAAATATCCTGAATGAGCCATTGAAGCATATAAAACAGGACATATATGTCCATTTGAAAGAATCAGCCTGTCTCGTTCTTCCCAATTAGGATTTTGGGGGTTATGTGAAAGATTACCAAAATAAAGTGAGGTAAAGATATCAGCCATCCCAAGTGGTCCAGCGGTATGTCCAGAACCAGCTTCAAAAAGCATTCTGATTATACTTTTACGAATTTCCCGCGATATGTTTTTCAGCTCTTCTATTTTTTCTTTAGAAAGATTCATAAGTAATATTTTTATTTTAACAAATTAAAATAAAAAAACCTATAAACTTTCAAAGTATTTGATTGATTCTCTTATATCAAAACTATCTTCTAAGGCCGAGCCAATAACTAGACGGTTTGCTCCTTTTTGAATTAAATCTTTAGCCGTATTCTCACTAACCCCACCATCAACACTAATAATTAATTCAGGATATTTTTGGCGTAGACTTGAAATCTGCTCTAAAACTTTTTCATCAAAATCTTGGCCCTGGAAACCTATTTTTTCTATTCCCATACATTGAATAAAATCAACATAGGAAATTAAATGATTTAAAGTCTCTATTTGAGTTGTATTATTTAAAGCTAATCCTATTTCAATATTTTCTCTAAAATACATATCTATTCCTTCCAAGAATTCCTTAAACTCCTCAATATTATCTTCTGCTTCAATGTGAAAAATAATTCTTTTGGCCCCTAGTCTAACAAAAAAATCAAATTGTTTATGAGCATTTTTTATCATCAAATCAAATTCAAAATCTATTTTCTCCCAGCTTGGTAAACCTTCTTTTTCTTCTAGAATATTTTGAACACTTTTTTCATCACTTAATTGCATTGGCCAAGAAATTGATGGTACAAAGTTTCCATCACAAACATCTATTTGGACAATCGAAGTAAGATTAGCATACTTCTCAATTTTTCCCTTTAAATCTGTATAATTTTTTGCTAAAATCGCTGGAATTATCTCGGCCATACTTTTTGAATTTAATTGTTAACTTCTAAATTTTTAATCTCACCTAATCTTCTGTTGTGTCTTTCTTCATCACTGAAATCTGTTTCAAGGAAAGTAGTCACTGCTTTTTTTGCCTCTTCGTCGTTTATAAAACGGGCGCCTAAAGATAAGATGTTCGCATCATTGTGTTCCCTACCTAGTTTTACTATCTCTAAATTTCCACCATAATATTCTATCGCTCGGACACCATCTATTTTATTTGCGACAACTTGTTCCCCTTGACCACTTCCACCCAAAACAACCCCAAGAGAATTTTCATTCTTAGCAACTTCTTCTGCTACTGGAATAATAAAATCTGGATAGTCGTCATTTAAATCTAGAGAAAAAGCCCCTTTGTCTTCTATTTCATATCCAAGTGATTCTATGTATTCTTTTAATTTTTCCTTGAGTTCAAATCCGGCATGATCAGAGCCAATAAATATCTTTTTCATATTTACCTAATACTTTCTCCAGTTTTAATAACATGATCAACGAGGGTGTAGGTATATCCCATTTCATTATCATACCAACCCATCACTTTAATCAAATTTCCATCGACAACACGAGTCATTTCTAGGTCTACTATGCAGGCATGACTGTCTCCTAAAATATCTGATGATACAAGAGGTTCATTTGTAACTGTAAATATTTTGTCCCAGCGAGATTCTTTTGAGGCTTTAGTTAATATCTCATTTATCTCTTCTTTTGTAGTATTTTTCTTTGAAATAAAAGTAATATCCACAATTGAACCAGCGATGACAGGAACTCTTATGGAGATCCCATCAAATAGGCCTTTAAGTTCTGGAAAGGCCTTTGTAACAGCGATAGCTGCTCCAGTTGAGCTAGGAATAATATTTTGAGCTGCGGCACGACCTTCACGTAAATCTTTCTTACTAGGACCATCTACAAGAGATTGGGTTGCAGTGTATCCATGAACGGTATTTAAAATAGCTTTTTCAACCCCTAGGGTTTCGTGTAAGATAGCGATTATAGGACTCGCTGCGTTTGTTGTGCAAGATCCATTTGAAGTAATATCACAAGTTCCAAACTTATCTTCATTAACCCCAAGTAGAACAGTTTCTCCTTTTTCTTCACTCTCTCCTTTGGCAGGAGCAGAGATAACTACCTTCTTAGCTCCTTGATCAAGATGGAATTTTGCTTTATCGTAAGAAGTAAATAATCCAGTTGATTCAACAACTACATCAATACTTAATTCTTTCCATGGAAGTTTGGTTGTGTCTTTTTCTGAAATAAATTTAATTTCCTTTCCATCTATAACTAGATTTCCATCTATAACATCAACTTTGTGATTCCAATTACCGTAAACAGAATCGTGGCGAAGCAAGTAAGCTAAACTTTCGATTGAACCTAAGTCATTAGCAGCTACTATTTCAATCTCTGGTCTATCCCAAGCTATTTTCATAACAGCTCGACCAATTCTTCCAAAACCATTTATTGCAACACGAATTTTTTTCATATAAATCTTTAGATAATTTTGATAACACTATCAATTATATCATTATTTAATTAATTCTTTTAATAACTTTTGGACTAATTGTGGGTTTGCACTACCTTTAGTTTCTTTCATGACTTGACCAACAAGAGACATTAGAGCATTTTCTTTGCCTTCCTTATAAGTATTAACAACGGTGATATTAGATTCTAATATTTTTGTAATTATTTCCCTTAATTCTCCTTCATCATTTTTTTGAATTAAACCTTTCTCTTCTGCTATTTTCATTGGTGAATTATCTAGAACTACAATCATTGCCAAAATATCTTTGGCTACTCGGGAAGATATTTTGTTTTCACTTATCATCTCTATAAGTTCTATGAAATTATCAGTGGAGGGTAACTTAATTCCCTCATTGTTTTTTTTAAGCCCTAGATAATCAGAAGTTATATAATTTGAAGCAATTTTTATTTTGTCTTTATTTTTTAATATATCTCCTACTTTTTCAAACCAATCACCTAATTCTTTATCTAAAATATAACTCTCTATATCTTCATTCTTTATTCCATAATTACTACGATACCTTTCCCTTCTCTCTTTTGGTAATTCAGGAAGTTCACTTCTTAATTTATTTATATCAAAAACTTCACTAAGGTAAAGTTTTGGTAAATCAGGGTCTGGAAAATATCGATAATCATTAGCATTTTCTTTTGATCTTTGGGAAAAAGTTACTCCCTTATTTTCATCCCAACCACGAGTTTCCTGAACAATTTTGTCCCCTTCTTTATTATCGAGAAGTTCAGTCATTCTTTTTATCTCATATTCCGCTGCTCGCTCCATTGCTCTAAATGAATTTATATTCTTAACTTCTACTTTTGTTCCAAATTTTGAAGGGTCATCCGAAACTGAAATATTTAATTCTACTCTCATTTGACCTTTTTCCATGTTTGCATCAGACACATCTAAATAACGAAGAAGTGTCTGGAGCTCTCTTCCAAAATCTCCTGCTTCTTTGGAGCTGTGAATAACGGGTTCTGTCACAAGTTCCATTAGTGGGACTCCTCCACGATTAAAATCAACCAAAGAATAACCTCCCTGTAGAGATAAGTTTTCTTCATTATTATGCTTACTTGTAGCTGTGTCTTCTTCTAAGTGGATACGAGTTATTTTTACTCCGTTTAATTCACCCCCAGAAACAATTGGGAATTTATACTGCGAAATCTGGTAAGCTTTTGGAATATCTGGATAAAAATAATTTTTTCTATCAAATTCAGTAAAATTGGATATTTGACCATTTAGAGCTAATCCTACCTTTATTACATTTTCAACAGCTTTTTTATTTATAACTGGTAAGGTTCCAGGTTGAGCAGTGCAGACAGGACAAATATTTGTATTTGGATTTTTTTCATCAGGATTATTAATGCAATGACAAAACATCTTGGATTTAGTTTTTAATTCAGCGTGGATTTCAAGACCAATTGTAGTATAGTATTTTTGAGACATAAGGGAAGTATATCAAAAGTTGTAAATTTTTGGAAATTATGTAATTATTTAGATGTTAAATTGCCTAGAGAGAGGCTATTTAAAACATTGATATGTTTGTTTGCCCGAGTGGATAAAATATAAACTGCTTTATATTTTATCCTACTAAAAGGAGGAGGCCGTCACGAGGGCAAACGGATATTTAAAACATTAATATGTTTGTTTGCCCGAGTGGCGGAATTGGTATACGCGCACGACTTAAAATCGTGTCTCGCAAGGGATGTGGGTTCGACCCCCACCTCGGGCACAGAATAAAAATAAAAGTAATCAAAATTACTTTTATTTTTTGTGCTAGGGTCGAAAGACGGAGACTGACGAGTCGAGTCGGGGTCGCGCAAATTTTCAGCAGAAAATTATGGGTGACCGACCCCCACCTCGGGCACAGAATAAAAAAGCTGATTTTTGTCAGCTTTTTTATTTCTTAATTTTCTTTTTCTATTTCCTGTTCTTCTTTTTTAAGGATAACTTCAGCTTCTTTTCTTTTTCCATAAAAATTCATTAAAGAAAAAACTATTATTGCCGTAAATATAACCCCAATAGTATTCACGATAAAAAGTAATAGTGAATTAAATAACATGGTTATATCCATTTTAGCAAGACCTATTCCAACTACAGCAAGAGGAGGTATTAATGCCACGGAAATCGCAACCCCTGGAAGCATGTCAGTTAATTTGTTCTTAACAATTGCAAAGGCAGCTGCAAATCCAGCAGTAGCTCCTATTAAAAGAGAAATTAAAGTTGGTTCTGTTCGAGCTAATATTTCTGCAGTATAGCCATCTGATTGAGATGAAAGAAGTAGGGTTATTCCTGCTGAAACTAAAATCCCTAAAAGACTAGCTTTGGCAAAAGTAATAAAAGATTTCGAAACAAGACTAAAATCAGACATAATAACACCCATTGATAAACCCAAAATAGGATAAAGAATTGGAGCTATTAGCATACTTCCAACTACTACCGCTGAGCTATCAGCCAACAATCCTAATGTTGCCATTAAAATCGAAAGTAAAACCATCAAAAAAAAGTCTTTACTTGGTACACTATGTTTAAATAATTTTGCGATTGCTTCTGATTTTTCTTTTTCAGTAACCTTAAATAAATGTTCAATTATCATTTGTTTTCTTTTTTATTATTAATAATCTTATTCTTCTAAGCCGTCATCTAGCTCTGGTAGAGTAAAAAATGAGCCTTTTTCCTTTATTTCTTCTGCCCCCTTATCAACTAATCCATTAAAGAAATCATTAATTTTTGAATTTATTGGCTCAGAAAAATATTTATCCCAAGCTTTAACACTTCTTTCTTTTAAGTAAGTGATATTTTCATTCAGTTGAGGAGAATCTAAGACTGATTTTAAATCAGTGCTAAAAAGTAACAGAACAATAATTACTATTATTATCAATCCTCCTAAGTGAATATGTAAGCCTGATTTATTTTTCTCTTCAGACATATCATTATTATACTATATTTAGGATAATAAAGTCATTATTTAATCATACTAGGTGTTATTTTAGGTAGATAGAGAGCAGGGTCTAGATGAGCATTTGAGGCTGCAATTGGTTGGGTAAATATCTTCCCGCTACAAGATATACTAGGCTTTGTTTGAACACTAACCCCCTCTGAGGCATAAACAGATAAATGTAAATGTGGACCTGTTGAGTAGCCTGTATTACCTGAAAGACCAATGATCTCACCTGCTTGAATTTTTTGTCCAACCTTAACTGAGATAACAGACAAGTGTCCATAAGTACTAGACAACCCATTATTATGTCTGATAAATATCCATTTTCCGAAAGAAGCCTTTGGGCAATCTTTGTCTGTATCTCCTATCCCTTCAACAACTCCACTGGCGACAGATTTAACACTTGTCCCTACTGAAGCTCTAAAATCTAACCCATAATGTGTTCTTCCCCACCTTGAACCAAACAATGAAGTTATAAGTATATTATCTAGAGGCCAAGATAATACTTCGGAACCTGCTTGGGGTAAAGATTTTGGATTTAAGATAAACTTTAATTGAGATTCATACTCTTGTAATTCTTTTTCAAAAGCATCTCTTTTTTTCTCTTGTTCAGCCAAAAGTTTTTTATATTCAGCTTCTTTGTTTTTAGTTTGATTCAATAAAGTATCCTTCTCTTTTTTAGTACTTAGGACAGCTAATTCTTTAGCTGTTAAAGTTTTCTTAAGGGTTTTTAATTTATCTTGTTCATCTAATTTCTCATACTTAGAAAGAACTAGCTGTTCCTTCTGATTAGATAATTCATCAATGTTTGCTTTAATATTTTTATTTATCTCTACAATGTCATTATATTCACGACTAATTTCATTTAAGCTTTGTTTAGATAAAATAATTTCTAGAAGGGATTGATTGTCTTTTCTTCTTAACTCGTTTAAAAGCAAAGAAAGTGATTTTTTTGAATTCTGGACAATTTCTTCTTTAGTATAAATATGATCACTTAATTCATCAATAACTAAAGAAGTGACCGATATTTTCTTTTCAATCTGTTCTTTTTCCTTTAATAGTTGATTTCTGGTTAGAGTTAATTCTTTTATAATCTTGTCTAAAGAATTTTTTTCTTCGCTAGTCTGAGCTATCTGTTTTTGATATTTGGCTATTTCCCTATCCAAATCCTCTATTTGATTATTAGTCTTGTTGATTTGCTGTTTTACCTCTTCCGCGGTAATTGCAAAAGTTTTTCTCTCCGATAAGGTAAAAGAAAAAAGAATAATTATCAAAATTATAAAAATAAACTTCTTCATGTATTGATTATACTATATTTGAGAAAGTATTTGAATTGTTGATTTTATCCTTAAAATAGTTTCTTCTTTGCCTAAAATTTCAGATAGAACAAAAGGGTCTGGTGATTTTTCTTTTCCAGACAATCCATATCGAAAAGGCCACAAAAGATCACCTCTCCCAACTTCTTCAGCGTAAGGCCAAACAACTTCTCTAATTTTGTCTTTATTAAAATCAAAACTATCAATTGATTCCAACAAAGATATTAATTCCCCTAAATATATAGATATTTTTTTGTCTTTTTCTTCCTCTTTAAGCTTTGATGTTTTAAAAAATATTAGGTTTTTATCCAAAATTGGCTTTTTAAAGAAATAATCCAAATCCCCCAAACTAACCATTTCCATGATTTCTTTACCCTTAGAAATTCTTTCCATAACAAGAGGAGTTATTTTGCTTATTATTTCTTCATTATTAATTATCAACTTATCATCCTGTTGTGAAATAAATTTTTTTACATACTCTATCTGATCAAATTGAGAATATTTCTTTAAGTGTTCACGATTTATCCAGTCAAGTTTTTCTTCATTAAATCTACCTCCACTATGTCCGATCTGAGAAATATCAAAAAGATTAATAAATTCTTCTCTTGTTAATATCTCTTGATCTCCTCCTGGGTTCCACCCAATGAAAGCAAGAAAATTAATCATCGCCTCTGGTAAGTATCCTTCTTTTTTATATTCTAAAACATCTTTAGCTCCATCTCTTTTCCCTAATTTCTTTTTACCGTCATCTCCCATAATTGGTGGTAAGGTAACAAAAAAAGGAGGTTTAAAATCTAAAGCTTCATATAGAGACAAAAACTTAGGAGTAGAAGATATAAATTCTTGACCTCTCATCACATGAGTAACCCCCATTTCTAAATCATCAACAATGTGAGCAAAGTTATAAGTTGGGTAACCGTCACTTTTTATTAGTATAAAATCATCAAGAGCTTCTTCTCCGGCTGAAAGTTTACCAAAAACTAAATCTTCCCATTCATATCTTTTAATATTATTCACTTTAAAACGAAGAGGTTTTGTGCCATCCCAGATAGGTGGATTTTGGGGTCTGAAATCTCGATATAGAAAAGGTTTTTTTAGAGTTTCTGCTTGTTGTCTGAATTCTTCTACCTCTTTTTCTGTGTAAGGGTCTGCATAAGCTAAGCCTTTGTCAATTAAAATCTGAGCATATTTTTTATATATATCTAATCTTTCAGATTGTATATATGGACCATTTTCCCCACCAATATCAGGGCCTTCATCCCAATTAATTCCTAACCATTTGAGTGATTCAAAAATATGCTTGATAGAACCTGGAACCTCTCTTTCTTTATCAGTATCCTCAATTCTTAAGATGAAAGTACCATTATTTTTTTTAGCATAAGCCCAAGCGTATAAAGCAGTTCGAACACCACCAACATGCATAAAACCTGTTGGTGAAGGAGCAAATCTGGTTATGATCTTTTTGTTAATTTTTTCCATAATTGATTATTCCTTGTCATGACTAAGAGCTATTTTTATCGCAGCATCAGCTATCTTCAGAGCTGCATCGTGTGGGGCAAAAGACAAGGCTCCTTTTTTCATCTCTTCTTGTTTTTGCGGACTAGAAATAATTTTATCTATTTCAGCGATTAGTAAATGCGAAGTAAGGTTACCCTCTTCTATAACCTCGCAAGCTTTTGCTCTTGCGTAACTATACGCATTTTTTCTTTGGTGATCACCATTAGAGTTAGTTATTGGAATGATAATAGAAGGAATCCCCCAAGAAGCAACTTCAAAGAGAGCTGAACCTGCACGAGAAATAATCAAACTAGCTGCCCCAGCTGCCATTCTAGTATCAAGATCATTTAAGTAAGGAACTGGTTTATATCTATTAAGGTTAGAGTTGTTTTCCATTATCAATTTAGAACGAGATAAAACATCGTCAATATTTTTTACTCCTGTTTGATGAATAATCTGATAACGTGAAAGCAAATCAGGTAATATATCAACGATAATATTGTTGATTATCTCAGCCCCTTGAGATCCGCCAATAACAAGGATAACGGGAAGTTTGGGGTCTAATTTAAAAAATTGATAAGCACCTTCAGAGTTAGCTTTCAAAATACTTTTACGGATGGGTTGTCCTGTTAAAGCTGTTTTTTCTTTTGGTAAATACTCCGTAGCCTCAGGCCAAGAAACAGCGACTCTTTTAGCAAATTTAGCGGTCCAAAGATTAAGACGACCAGGGTAAGAATCAGACTCATGAACAATAACTGGAATTCTTAAAATTCTAGCAGCAAACACCGCTGGTAAAGCAGCATAACCACCCTTAGAGATAACAACGTCGGGATAAATAAAAAACATATTTAAAAGACCAAAAAACATTCCCGTTGCCGTAGAAAAAATATCTAGAAAATTTTTAAAAGATGAATACCTTCGAATTTTCCCTGCTGGAACGTTAACAAATTTTATCCCATTTTCAAAAAGCATCCTCGAATCGTACGGAGAATTTGACATATAAAATAGTTTCAGATTAATGATTTTCTGTTCATCTGCTATTTTTATTAAATTTTCAGCAATCGCAATTAGTGGATAAAAGTGACCGCCTGTTCCTCCTCCTGTAAGTAATATTTTCATTTTCTTTTAAAAGCAAATCGTTATTTGTAAATTAGGCTTATTTAATTAAACTTCTACAGTTTCCATTATATATTATTATAAAAGACTTTTCTAGCAAATACTATATATATTTCTATGATTTCTTTTGAAAATTAGAGATATTCAAAATAACTCCAACCATTCCGAGAGATAATAAAAGAGAAGTTCCTCCATGACTGATAAAAACTAGGGGTACTCCAGTTAAAGGAAAAACTCCGATAATAGAAGCAATATTCATAAAAGACTGAGCAATAATAATAGTAACAAATCCTATAACCAATAGCTTACTAAAAGAATCAGGCGAACGATAAGCAATCTTGTATCCTCTTAAAGCAAAAAGTGTATATAAAATAATTAAAACACTAGCTCCCAGAAAACCCAACTCTTCACCAATTACCGCAAAAATAGAATCACCTTGGGGTTCTGGTAAATATTCAAATTTTTGTATACTTTGACCTAAACCTCTCCCAAATACCCCACCTGAACCAACTGCAATCAGTGATTGTTGCAATTGATAAGAAGCCCCTTGACCATCTCTGTTTGGATAGAGAAAAGTATTAACTCTTTCCATTAAATATGGTTTAAAAAAAACTAAAAGACCGAAGGCAATGATGCTTAACATAACTAACCCTAAAATATATTTCCACGGTAAACCAGAGACAAAAAGCATCGTAAAAGCTGTTACTGTAATTAAGATGAGACTTTTAGTATCTGGTTGCCGAAGAAGAATTAAAGCAATTATCCCCAACAGAATAAGTAGTGGTAAAATACTAAAACGAGCATCCTTTACTCTATTTTTAACCCACGATAGCCAAGCAGCAAAATAAATAATAAATCCTATTTTCAAAAATTCTACAGGTTGAATAGATATTCCAAAAACATTAATCCATCGACTAGCGCCCCCGTGAGACATACCAATACTCGGTATAAAAACTAGTGAAGTAATTATTATAGAAACAATAAAAATAATTAGGGAGTATTTTCTCCAAAATCTATAAGGTATCCGAGTACCTAAATACAAAGCCACAAAACCACCAAGAAGTCCAAGAGTAAATTGATTCAA
>JAQVGE010000111.1 GCA_028696935.1 Minisyncoccota bacterium
ATCAGTAGTTTTAGCAGAGTATAATAAAATTTTTCCTCCTATGGTTACAGAGATGATTATGGTGGGAGAAAAGACAGGAGAAGTAGAAAGATTATTAAATGAATTATCAATTTTTTATTCTGACGAGGTAGATAAAACTATGAAAAATTTTTCTACCATTATTGAACCAGCGATAATTTTATTACTAGGTATTGCGGTTGCAGTGATTGCCATGGCGGTAGTTATGCCTATGTATACCATGATAGATAATTTTTAATTTTTTATGTTTAATACACCTTTTCCAAATGCATTTGGTTTAGATATTAGTGACTTATCGATAAAATTAGTACAACTTGAAAATGTATCTAATCGTTTTTTTAATTCTTATTCTTATAAATTAAAAACTGCTCGTGAAATCACATTACCTGCTGGACTTATTGTAAATGGAGAAATAGTTCAAGCAGAAAAAGTACAAAGTTATATTTTGAAACTTTTACAAGGTACAAAAAAAGGAGAGAAAAAAATTAAAAGTTCTTGGGTAGTAGCTTCTTTACCAGAATTGCAAAGTTTTATAAAATTGATTGTCTTAAATAAAGACAAAGAAGAGATAATAGACGAAGATATTATTATTGAGGCAAAAAAACATATCCCTTTTACCGAAGAAGAAAAATATTATTTGGATTGGGATATTTTACCAAGTATAAAAGAAAAAACAACCAGAATACTTATTTCAGCCATCACAAAAGAAACTACAGATAGTTACACAAAATTATTAGAAAATGTTGGTCTTGGAGTTGTGGCCTTGGAAAATGAAGCCTTATCTATTGCTCGATCTACTGTTACTGCTAGCAAAGAATATAAAAATGAAGCGAGAGGACTACTAGATATTGGAGCTACAAGATCTAGTTTTATAGTTTATGACAACGATACTGTGCAATTTACCGCTGATTTTAGTTTTTCTGGAGAATTACTGACTGCTGCTTTGTCACAAAAGATGAAAATAAAAAGAGAAGAAGCAGAAGAAATAAAAATAAAATATGGTTTACAATATAAACAGCAAAAACAAATTTGGAATTTGATAATGGATTATACAAAAGATTTTGCTACTGAGATTAGAAAAGCCATTTATTTTTATTATAGTCATTTTCCAGAAACAAACAGAGTAAAACATATTACTATGTGTGGTAGCGGTAGTTCTCTTAAACACTTAGATAGAGTTTTATCTTTAGAATTAAAAAATGAATGTCGTATTGGGCATGTTTGGAAAAATTTAAATAATAAAAAAATCGCTGATTTGGATGAAAAAAAATATTTAGGCTATGCAACAGCTATAGGATTGGCGCTTAGAGCAGCTGATAATCCATTTTTTATTAAAGATACTATATAATTTTATGTTTCCAAGTAGAATAAATTTACTTTCTCCAGAAAAAAAAGAAAATCTTAGAAAAATAAGAAATTTTCAATTTTTAAAATCTATCTTTGAAGTGATTTTGTTATTATTAAGTATTATTGCTATTTTTTTACTTTTATCCCAGTGGATTTTACAAAATTATTTCAATATTTTGACAGCCAATGTGGTAGACATTAGTGGAGAAAAAACAAAAGAAATAAGAGTTATTTCTCAGATAAATAGTCTTATAAAAGATACAAATAATTTACAAAAAAAATACAATTCAGTAGTGCCTGTAGTTTTAGAAATAGTAGAAAAAACTCCTAGTGGTATAAAATACAATTCTATAAATATAAGATTTTCGGATAAAAAAATTATTTTAAACGGTAACGCGGCCACTAGAAAAGATTTTATAGATTTAAAAAATAATTTAGAAAATATAAGTTTTGTCAAAACTGCTTTTTCTCCATTGTCTGATTTGGCAAAACAAGTTAATATTGATTTTAATATTACTTTAGAAATCTAATCTTATGAAAAAATTAAAAATAAAACACAAAGTAATACTTTCAACATTTTTAATAGCTTTGTCTCTTTTTGTTGTTATTTTTTTAATTATTTTACCAACTATAAAATATATAGATTCGTTAAAAGAAAACATAGCAATTACCGAAATAGAAATAGAAGAATCTTACCAAAAGATAATTTTATTAAAAAATTCTATCAATCAATTAGATGACATAAAAGAAAAAGTGGAGCCATTTTATTTTCTAACTTTAAATGAAGGTGAAGAGTTGACCATCATAAAAGAGCTAGAGGATTTGGCGGTTTATAATAATCTTTCTCAAAATTTAGATGTTAGTTTCAATAAAAATCCAGGAAATTCAAAAGATAATATTAGTAATTTGGCGCATTATGTTTTTAAAATAAGAATATCAGGAAATTTTACAGATGTTTTAAATTATATAGATGATTTAGAAGAGCTACCTTATTATTTTTTGATAGACCAGGTTTCTTTTGCAAGACAAAAAAGTGAACAAAATGATTGGGTTTCAGCTTCATTTAATGCTATATTAAACTCAACTACAAATAATTATCTTAAAATTGAATAAAATTAATTATGAAAAGTAATAAAATGTCAGAAAATAATAGTTTAGAAAAGTTTATTTTTATAAATTATTTTGTAATTTTTCTCGTTACTTTAGTTTTTATTTTTACTTTATTTTTTATTTATAAAAATATTTATAAAACTATCGATACGACCAAAAATCATGTTTTAGTAAAAATTAATCCCGAATTTAAACCGATTGATTTCAATTTATATGATGAAACTCTAAGTAGTTGGAATAAAAAAATAAACAAAGATAAAGTAGAAGTAAGTAAAGACCCTTTTTATAATTCTATTGAAGATGGCACACAAATTTTAAATACAGAAGAAATTTTAGAAATTACAGAAGAGGTGAAAACAGAAGTAGAGATACCAGAAGAAGAGATAATTATTGAAGATGATTTAATTTTAGGAGAAAAAGAAGTTAGTGATCCAGAAAAGGAAAAGGTAGAAATGTTTTTATAATTTTTTTTATGTTATATTTATTTGAATTAGGACATCAACCACATATTTCGCTAGAAGAAATTTTTTGCGTTTTGAAAGAAAAAAAATACAAATTTGATATTTTAGAAAATAAAGATAAAAGAGTTTTTTTAGAAACAAAAGAAAAATTAGATTGCAAGGAATTGATGAGAGTTTTGGGCGGGACAGTAAAAATTTCCGAGTTTTTAGGTTTGGAAATAAAAAAATCTATAATTAGTTTTTTAGAGTCCAGAAAAGAAAAAAATAAAATAGTTTTTTCTATTAGTTCTGAAGATAAAAATTTAGAAAAAAAAATCGGGATTGAAATAAAAAAAGAGTTAAAGAAAAAAGGCCATTCAGTTCGTTATGTAGAAATAAAAAATAGCGCTAGTATTATTCATAATAATATTTTAGAAAAAGGTGGAGATTTTACTATAAATAAATTTGGCGTATTTGTAACTTCTGCAATTCAAGATATTGAAGCATTTACTGATCGTGATTTTAATAGACCAAAAAGTGATAGTCATAGTGGCATGCTTCCTCCAAAATTAGCTAGGACGATGTTAAATTTAGCAAGTTTGGATTATAATAAAAAATTGCTTGATCCCTATTGTGGAAGTGGAACTGTGGTTACAGAAGCTATTGATCTAGGTTTTAAAAATATTATTGCTAGTGATTTATCACCAAAAGCGATCGAAGATACTAAAAAAAATGTTGACTGGCTTTTGGAAATAAAAGAAATTGAGTCTAAAGATATAAATTTAGATATTTTTGAAAATGATGTCCAGACTTTATCACAGTCAATAGATAAAAATAGTGTGGATTTAATAGTTTTTGAGCCTTTTATGGGAAAAGCTATGCGTGGTAGAGAAACTGAAGACATGATTTTAAAACAGACAGAAGAATTAAAAA
>JAQVGE010000112.1 GCA_028696935.1 Minisyncoccota bacterium
AATAGGTACTGATATTTACGGCGATGGGGCCGGGACAGCTTTGCGCGGCAGCCAGGCCATGTGAAAATCCGCCTGATACGCATGGGGCAAGAAAAAAGCCCGGAAGATTGTTCCGGGCTTCACGTAGAGTCATATGACACTATTTTATAATGCACATTTTCTTGGTTATTGCTCTACCTTGGTATGTCATTCGGTATAAATACACTCCTGATCCCACTGGCCTGTTGTTCCTGCCTAATCCATCCCAAACTAATTTATGATATCCTTTGGGTATGGATTCATATCGAATTTCCTTAACTAATTGCCCGCGAATATTGTATATTGACAATTGCGCCGGGGCATCTTCCGGAATTTCGAAGGCAATAGTAGTTGTGGGATTGAATGGGTTAGGATAGTTTTGGTGCAGGGTGAATGCGGTAGGAACTGGAGGTGCATTATAACTTATTGATGTTGGCTGCAATAGCAGGTTGATATATCCATCCAGGTCTCTTCTGAATGTCTGCATAGATTGAGGTATGTACTGAGAGTACTTACCCACATGTTGAGCGCGAGTATCTGTCGCATTCATTAGTAAATAAGTATATGCTATGTCAATTGCTGCATAGATTGCTTCTGCCTCTGAAGACGGATTCGCAATGATATGCTCATACCAATCTATGACCGCAGGATAATCCTCAAGCTTAAGATTGCAGTAGTTGACCAAATAGTCAGCAAGTTTTTCTATCCCTATTTCGTTATGAAGATTCGGCTCAGTAGCATAGAAGTGTTGCAGATCATAAATAGCCATACTGCTTGACCCGCTAGCCGCCATCAATAGTTTTGCAGCCTCTTCCTTGTAGTTCGTATCCGGATAATTCTCAATCAAATCCTTGAATTGAATCACGGCTAAATCATTATGCCCGATTCTCAGGTTATACTTAGCCAGTTCAAAGAGGTCTTGATCTGCAGAAATATCTGGTATCATGCCTTCTTCCATATCCCATATCGGCTCAAAATAAAAGTGCTCCATAGGTATAAGCAATTCAAAAGGATCCGACATATTCCAATAGTTGTATGAGACATCATGCTGAACTGATCCATCACAGTTTGTGCATCGAAGTAAAACATCTTCTGGATGCAAACTATCATAGATTAGATTAAATTTGATGTCCTTAGGGAAACTATCATGTGTAAAAGCCATCTCGTCAAAGTAGTTATTGTAAAATGACTGATACGGCGGTTCTTTATTCCCTGCTATGTACAAGCTTGAATTTCGCAAGCCTCCCAGACCAATATAGTTATTCTTAACTGTGCCAAATGAGTTCATGTCGATATTGGAGTGGTAAACTTGGATTCCAAAACCGTATTGATTTCCTTCGATGTTGTTCCCTGCCAAGGAAAAGACTTTCCCCTGCCCGGACTCAAATATAGACAAGCCAGTATAATAATTTGAAATCACATTGTCTGAGATATTGAAGTTTGGGTAGGAATAGATTCGAATTGCAGTGGAATCAGGTTTATCATGGAAGTAAGAACCTGTAATAGAAACCATGAGAGTATCGTTAGTTATGCATGTATTCACTGCGTCTAAGTTAGAAGCAGAAAACTCTGTATTCCGAAGCACAAGACTCTGATTGTTGTGAGCAAAAAGACTATTATTAAAGATGCTGTTTACTACGTTCATGAATGTTGCATCAGCTTTCAGCTTTATACCCAGAATGCTGGAAGTAAATAACGTGACTGGAGCGGCATCCTTCAATGTGATATGATAATCTGGGATTGCTGTTTCAGACACGAATGATACATTGCTATGAGTTTCGAGTATGCCGCTTTGCACACTCAAAGATCCATTTTCTTCAAAAAACACCGAGACATTATCCTCAATTATCAGTTTCTTACCCATGGATAAAGTAATTGGACTCGAAACAGTTATGCAGGTATCATTCCAGACTGTGAGTGAGTCAGTTGGATCGTCATTTATGGTAGTGCCACTATATTCGTAAGCACCAATATCAATTCTACCACCAACCACTCTATTTCGATAATTCAAATCTGTCTGAGTGTGATATATATCTATATTGCCAGTATTTACGCAGGGACTGTTGGGCTTTAGATTATAGTTATACATGTCATTGATCAGATGGGGCGGCTCATCTGATTCACCATAACAATCTGTATAGCTTGTTTGTGAGCCGGATTGAGAAACCATTGCATTGGGTATTTGGCGTATAAAGCAGCTTAATGCATTCATAGATGATCCGCTGTCCAAAAGCCCTTCAAAGCCAATTGGTGCTGAATTTGACCAATGTAGATTGTTTATTGACTCCAGTCTTGATCCATCAATGTATAGGCCACCTCCAGAAACCTCCCCTACATTGTGGGCTATAGTATTGTTGCTGAGGCTGATTTCTGAGTTTTCAACATACAATCCTCCACCATTATCAGCAGTATTGTTGCTGATCTGGTTGTTTATTAAGATATGTCCATCCGAGTTTTGAATGGCTATTGCTCCACCTTTCTCGCTGCTTGAATTTCTGCTAAACTTGGATAGGCTGATTTCCACATTATCGCTGCAGTCTAAGACCCTGATAGCACCACCAATTACGCAATTTGTCGAATCTGCAGTTCCGTTCGCTGTGAACAGATTCCTCATAAGATTATTCTCTACGTCTATATTGATGAGTTGGATAGCACCACCAAACTGAGCTTTGTTTTCAGTAAACGTATTATCTGCTACATTTGAAACAGAACCATTGTTGAGGATAGCGCCCCCGGCATAAGCATAGTTCGAATCAAAGGTGTTCTGGCTGATTTCCGAAATAGATCCACCAACGACGCCAATGGCCCCACCTCCGCGTAAATCAGAACAAATTCCTGATTTATCCGCACCAAGCGCAATACTATCAATGAATTGATTACCGACAATGCGCTGCTCCCCAGCTTGTGCGTATATGCCGCCTCCTGTGCCAGCAGCATAGTTAGCAAGAAACTGGTTATTAGAGATGGAGTGCTCAATATCTACTGTTTTACTTTTTATCAATGATACTGCACCACCGCAAAAATCATAAATAGCTTCTGGTATAACATTTGTATCAAGTGGATAACCCGCGCTGTTCGAACCGAATGAATTGTTTAGTAGGTGCAATTTCGAATCCATCGAGCAGACAGCACCCCCTGTACCATTTTTGACTCTGTTCCCGCTAAAAGTGGAGTTTGTAATCTGTAGAGAATCCTGTGGTGACAAATTGGTGAGGTAAAGGGCACCGCCATTATCTAAGGCCTGGTTGACGCTGAATGAACAATAGTCGATCTGAATGGAGGGATATCCATCGATGTACATAAGCCCTCCATTGGAGGCATCGCTGCCCGAATGTGAACCATCAGGATACGCTTTCCCATTCAGGAATGCACAATGCGTGAAGGCCGAACTGCCCATAGATGGTTCACCCTTGAAACTGAAGCCATACCATGCGTCATTACCGGGAGTAGTGCTGAAGACAATGCCTGAATTCTCTGTGCCAAGAGCCTCAATTGAACCGCTAACCATAATCATTGAGTTATTCTGAGCCAGTAATGACACTCCGGGATCGACATGTAATGTTCCAGTATTTGTAACCTGAAGATCATTGAAGAAATGAGTAGGAGAATACGTAATCTCGACATAGTCAGGTATTGTATCTCTTGTGCATACCCAGTAAGGCTCTACAAACTCATAGGCCCCCATATCAATTATGGGAGTTCCATTGTTTGCATTGATTCTGGGATTCCCCATAGCATCGACCCCATCTAAAGCAGAATCCTTCGTGCCGGCATTAACGCACCTGGAAGTGTTTCCCAACTGATAGTTTTCAATAT
>JAQVGE010000113.1 GCA_028696935.1 Minisyncoccota bacterium
GATACTTCTTTGTATCAAGAAAAAAAGTTTTTCAGAAGCTATTTCCCAATAAAAAATTATTAACAGACGAACTGATTGAATATTTAGCATTCAATAAACCAGTTTCTGTTATTGGTATAAACCTATTTAAGGACGAACAAGTTGGTGCTTTATATCATCAACGGTTGATTAAAGAAGGGTTAAATCCTTCTTATGTTCAGTTAACATGTTATGTTAGTCTCTTTGCCAAATACGATAACAAATTTCATCGTGTTATTGGTAAAGAAAAAAGCATTGATCCTATTCTATTCTTTGAGGAAAATGAAATAACAATAATTCCTTTTGAAGAGATTCAGAATCATCCAATAATGAGATATTTTATAGAACAAATAGATATTTCAAAGCTGGATATTCCGAGGATTATTGCTGATTATATCAGTAAAAAATTAAAAATTACTGATAATAAAATAGCCTAAAATTTACTCGACCCTTATTAGGATGTCGAGTTTTTTTTGTTTTTCTAAAAATGTCAAATCGTTTTTGATAAGAATCCATGTTTTTTTGGTAAATTTTTTGATTTCGGATATAATTAAAATAACATAGTTAACTTAGCTTATGGTTTCACTACACACGATACCTACGATAGGTGCTATGTTGGAGGTATTTCCTCCTAAAAAACCTATCTAGTAGCTGTACCCCACAGCAGCAGATAGAAAGAAATGAGAGTTAGGTAATATCTGTATTCAGATTGGTTTGATAAAACCAGCACCTAGCGCTTGTTTAGGTCGCTAGTCGTTTCGATTAGCGATTTTTTTGTTAAAAAAACAAATAAAAAACTTTTTTATTTATTATCTAAAATATATTTTTCTCGCTACGCTGTGATATTTTATATGTTACTTTTTGCTACCAGGTCAAAAAGTAACCAAGAACCCCTCGTGAGCTGTTACATTTTTTAAACGGTAGAAAACACAAACAAATCGGCAGGCTCTGTGTTAAGTTTTTGTGTATTAAGTATTGAGCTCTAAGTTCTAAGCCCTAAGTTCTAAGCTCTAAGTTCTAAGCTCTAAGTTCTAAGCTCTAAGTTCTAAGCTCTAAGTTCTAAGCTCTAAGTTCTAAGAGCTATATTCCTCTGTATCTTTAGAACTTTGTCTCTCTGAGCCAAAGTCCTGAGCGTAGCCGAGAAGGAGTAGTCGAAGAGAATAAGTTCTCTTATACTCTTCATTACATTCAGAGTGACAAAGAGAAGAACTAAGCTCTAAGTTCTAAGTTCTAAGTTCTCCCTAGTCTCTCAATTACCCTATCTTTACCCAAAACTTTCATAACTGAGTAAAGGTCGGGGGTCTTTGCGGTAGCGCAAAGTTGTATTCTCATAAACATGGCAAGATCCCCGACCTTTCCAATATATCATCATTCCTTGAATTCTGCGTTGTTGGAAGCAAATCCATATTTTTTTCAAATTTCTTTGAGTTGAGCAAACCAATCCTCCAATGTCATATCCAGATTTAATTGTTGTTTATATTCTTCTATAAATGGCTTCATATTGTCGGCTGTACACATTTCTGGGAGTGTTGGTTTTGTTGGAAGAAGTTTTTCCCATTCCTTATCATAGAAGAAGAGAATTTGCGATTCTACGTCTTGAAACGTAGTAAATCTCTTTGGATCTTTTTGGGTATGTCTTTCGATATTGAGTGCTGCCTTGGTATAATCAACGTCAACTTGCATAAGATCTGCTAAGTTTGGTCTATATTTATTGGCTCGGATAAGGCTTTGATTATATAGTTCATCTGTTGAAATTTTGGAGAGATATGCATTATTCATACTTTGGAGTTTGACTAAGTCAAATAAAGCTCCTGATGTATTCATATGATCTATTTTTATTTCAAAATCGAGATAATTTTTGCTTGGATTTGCTTTTTGTCGCTCTTCATATGCTGGATCTACAATAGTAAGAAGATAATCTATAATTCACTCTGGAGCATATCCACTTTGGAAAAAATATGAAATATCTGCCTCTGGATCCTTTCTTTTGGAAAGTTTTCTTTTATTTCATTCTTCATCAAATTTGAGCAAAGGAGCTACATGACAGTAGTGTGGATGAGGTAAATCAAATGCTTTAAATAATTGGATATGCAAAGGCACAGAAGTAAGCCATTCATCCCCTCTGATCACATGAGAGGTTCTCATCAAGTAATCATCTGCAATATGTGCCAAATGATAAGTCGGTAATCAATCTGATTTAATAAGAACAATATCATTATAATTATCAATCATATTTATTTTTCATTTGATCACATCATCAAATTCACATCTTTGAGAAAAATCTCCATGAGAACGAAATCTCAACACAAAATTGGAATCTGACTCTAATTTTTGCATAATTTCTTCTGGGGTTTTATTTCTCCAAAGTGAATAATTTCCATAAATTCCTGGGGTTACTTTGAGTGTCGTTTGTTGGGTTCTAATTTCCTCCAATTCTGATTCAGACATCCAACAAGGATATGCTAATCATTTTTCAATAAGGGTTTTTGCAAATATTTGATAAATATATTTTCTATGTGATTGAATATAAGGTAAGTAATCTCATTTGTCTGTATTATTTTCTCAAAGTGGTCATTCATCTATTTCAATACCAAAAAAATTAAGTCAATCAATAATAAGATCAACAGCGCCTGGAATTTCCCTTTTTTGATCTGTATCCTCTATTCTCAAAATAAAGGTTCCTCAATTTTGTTTAGCAAATCTTTGTTCAACCAATGAAGCAAATATTCACCCAATATGCAAAAATCCTGTTGGACTTGGTGCAAAACGAGAACAAATTGGATTTGGTCTTGGTGGATATTTCTTTTCGAGGTCTTGAATTGTCTCTATTACATCGGGGAAAATCTTGTCTGCAATTTCTTTTCGAGTAGTCATACTTTTTATAGTGTTAGATATTAAATTATATACTTATCTGTCATTCCGGCTTAAATAATTTGGAGCCGGAATCTAGCTGATCAAATTAGATTCCGACCCCATCCCTGCTCCAACTGGCAATGCTGGGATGGCAAGGTCGGAATGACATAGTAATAAAAATTATAGATATTATCAGTAAGTTCTTAGGGATTTGATCGAGTTTTTCAATTGGAAGTAAAAATTAGTTGATTTTTTTTATTTTTTTCTTATAACTAATTTAGTTAATTTAATTAATTTAATCAATATTATAATGATTTATACACTCAAATCATTTAATACAGGCCAGATTACTCTTCCAAAAAAATGGAGAGATAAATTTAAAACGTCTATTTTTACTGCTGAAGAAAGAAATGGGGGGCTTTTTATCAAACCTATTGTAGAAGATAGTAAGCAAGTTGTTTATTACGAAAACAAAGAATGATTTGGTATATTCTCTCCTGATGGACTAGATCCTGAACAACTTATTTCACAAATTAAACAAATTCAAAATGGATAATATCCAAAAATTTCTTCTTAAACTTTCAAAAAGGAAATTATCTGTAATTTTGGATGTACTTGAAAAAATAAAAGACAATAATATCAAATGACTAGATACAAAAAGATTAAAAGACACACCTTGATGGTCGAGAATTAGAAAAGCAAAAATCAGAATTATTTATTATATTGAAAACAATAAAGGTAAAATAATTTCTATTGATTACAAAGGAAGTGCTTATGATAAATTAGAACGTTAGTAACGCTTCGCTTTAGATAAATTAGGTTTTAAAAATCTTTAGGGGGTTGAATCGAGCGCGCACTACACAGGCACGTACGCCACGCACAACCACTTCGAGAGCCAGATCGGCGCGCGGCGGAAC
>JAQVGE010000114.1 GCA_028696935.1 Minisyncoccota bacterium
TATATTAACCTTGAAATTGATAGACCGAGCTTTATTAATCGCTTTATCCAAATATACAAAGCAATGAAATTAAAGCCAAAGCATAACCATGATATAGCCATATGGAACCTACGAGGTGAAGCGATGCCACTTGATAAACTTGTACCAATTATAATTAGAAAAATCAAAAATCAAGGGTTCGATGCAATTTTCATTGATCCGATATATAAAGTTATTACCGGTGACGAGAACAATGCTTCTGAAATGGGCGAATTCTCAAATCAGTTTGACAAGATATGTAAGGGAACTGGAGTTTCAGTGATATACAGTCACCATCATTCAAAAGGAGCTCAAGGCTTCAAAAGGGCAATGGATAGAGCTTCAGGTTCTGGAGTTTTTGCTCGTGACCCAGATGCACAGCTTGATATGATTCAACTTGAAACAAGCGAGGAATTTATGGCTCAAAATGCGGATGTAATGACAGCGACAGCATGGAGATTAGAGAGCAGTTTACGAGAATTCCCTAATTTTAAACCTGTAAATTTTTGGTTTGAATATCCAATACATAGACTGGATAATACTGGCCTTCTTCAAAAAGTATATTCAAGTGGGGATCCTAAAGCTAATCTCGAAAAAAGTGGAAAGAGGAGTCAAACAACAGATTCACGAAAAGATGAATTTGATGCAGCGTTTGATATATGTAATACCGGAAAAGATTCCTGCCCGGTAGATGAACTTGCAAATTATCTTGGCATTGGTGTCAGAACAATTCAAAAACGAGTTACAGAGTTTCAAGATGAATATCTAATATCAAAAGGTCAAGTGTATAGAAAAGATGTAATTCGCAAAACGAATAAAGGGTAAAATTCCCTATATTCGCAAAACGAAGAAGAAAGGGATTATTCCCCTATATTCGCAAAACGAATAAAGGCCTTATATATACATGTTGCTGCACAACACGCTGACGCATCGTTTGTAGGATAGGACTTTAAGTGAGTCCTATCCCAAACAAATGCATCATCGTCAGCACTCGCCTTTCTTCAACTTAAAATTCTAAAAAAGGAGGAAACCATGAAAATATTTTTACTAGTAGATCCACCAACAGTAACCGCTCAACAAAATAAAATTACACTGGTGAAAAAGAAGCCGGTATTCTATAAACCCGAGAAACTGAAACAGGCAAGACGAATACTCATCAAACACTTGAGACCATTCAAACCGGATAAACCTTTGGAAGGTGCAATCAAACTTGATGTTGTTTGGAGATTTCCGAAAGGTAAAAGACACAAGCATTATGAATGGCGTGTGACGAGACCAGATACAGATAACTTGGAAAAGATGCTCAAGGACTGTATGACAGAAGTTGGTTTCTGGATTGACGATGCACAAGTCGTTGTTGAGCATGTAGAAAAGGTATGGTCGGATGAGCCTAGTGGCATTGCAATTGAAATCGAAATACTAGACAAGTATAAGGAGGACGTAGGATGAATGCGAAAGAATACCTAAGTAGATATCACAACATTAAACGTAGGATTGAATTACTACAAGCAGAAGTCGATGAGTACATTCGCCTTGCTAACTCCATACCAGGTATCAACTTTGATCAGATTCGTGTTGATGGAACCAAAAGCCTTGAAGCACCATTTGAGAGATGGATTCGTAAAGCACTAGAAAATGAACTCTGGATCGCCGATATGAAAATTAAACTACCAATCATAAAAGGTGAAATCATTTCTGTCATTGACAAGATTGAAGATGAACAATATAGAATTGTTATGATTTATCGCTATATTGAGTGGCTTAGCTGGGCTGATATTGCAGAGAAGATGTTCTATTCCGTTGCGACAATTCGAAGATGGCACGATAAGTCATTATTGGAAATTAAAGTCTCGATTTAGTTAAAAAACAAAAGGAGTGTGTAATCACTCCTTAGTTTCGATTCGATTTTTTAGTTCATTCACTTTAGTTATAGCTAATCTAATGATTGTTTTTAATTGTTGATAATCGATCTTCAATAGTATTTCGTTATCCGTATTAACTACAATCGAGTCTTTATCAATCTTAACGCTATAACCCTTTATGTTGAACTCCACAATGGGTTCTCTCATGTCTTCAACTCCTCTCTATTAGAGAATATGTAAATTCTGCGAGGAAAAAGGCAATTTTGAGCAGGCATGAGCAAGGATGAACCATTGTGAAACTGTCAAGGGTGTGGTAGTATTATAATGAGCAAAGCTATAAACAACAGGGAATACTGGCTTTACGACCAGCCTAGAAACGATTGAGAATTCAGAAATGGATTCTTTTTTGTTTTTGCAGAGATACTTGTAGTATTCCAACTGGTGAGAAATTACAGTTTTATGTAAACAGTTGGAGTGATTTGAATGAAAGGAAAAATGCTCGATTATTATGAGCGTTGGGAAGAATCTGGGCATCTAGAGACGAAATTAAAAGCAATTTCGGAGATGGTATCAAAACGATCAACTCAAAGACAGATTGCTGAGTATCTAGGAATCACAGAGAAAACAATCATTAAATTGAGAAAAGCACATCGCAAATTCAACGACGCATTCCAGTATGGCGACGAAGAGCTAAAACACAAATTACTTGATGCGATGTACCAACGAGCTGTCGGTTTTGAATATGAAGAAACACAAACGATTATTGAAGAAACCAAAATAGGTACAAAGAAGAGAATCACCAAGTACAAGAAACAATCGCTGCCAGATGTACAAGCGATCAAGTATTTATTGATTACGAAGTTTGGTATCGAATATAACGAAAAGAAAGCAGAAATAGAATTAATGGCCAAACGCATAGAAAATGGCGAGGAGGAATGGATCAATGAATATCGTGATGAAGTACGTCTCGGAACTCCAAGAGTACGACAACAATCCAAGAAACAATGAAGCTGCAATCACTGCAGTTGCTAATTCGATAAAGGAGTTCGGTTTTAAAGTTCCAATCGTCATTACAAGTGATAACGTGATTATTGCAGGACATACCCGCTTAAAAGCCTCTGTGTCGCTTGGTTTAGCTGAGGTGCCATGTATAATCGCAGATGACTTAAACGACGAACAAATCAAAGCATTTCGCTTAGCAGATAATAAAACAGCTGAACTTGCGACTTGGGATTTATCAAAGCTTGAGGACGAGTTAGCTGATATCGATATGGATATGTTTCAATTCGGTTTCGAGGAATTAGAAGAATTAATTCCAGATAATGCTGCTGACGATGATTTCGATGTTGATGCAGAAATACCAGAACAACCATTCTCAAAACTTGGAGATATTTACGAACTTGGTCCACATCGAGTGGTGTGTGGTGATTCAACAGATCCAGAACAAGTGAAAAAACTATTGGATGGAAAAGTAGTAGATATGATTTTTACCGATCCGCCTTACAATGTTGATTATGAAGGGACAGCTGGAAAGATTAAAAACGATAAGATGGAAGATGATACCTTCTATCTTTTTTTATTCGCTGCATTCCAGAATATGTTTGAACATACAAAACCAGGTGGAGCAATCTATGTTTGTCACGCAGATACAGAAGGACTTAACTTTAGAAATGCATTCAAGAACGCTGGGTATAAACTAGCTGAATGTTTGATTTGGGTTAAGAACGCATTAGTACTTGGTAGACAAGATTATCACTGGCGACATGAACCAATTCTTTATGGATGGAAAGAAGGATCAGCGCATTTCTTTGTAGACGATCGTTCACAAGATACTATTTGGGAATATAACAAGCCAAGAAAAAATGAAGAACATCCGACTATGA
>JAQVGE010000115.1 GCA_028696935.1 Minisyncoccota bacterium
CATTCCTGTATTAACTTCTGCCGCATTTGGGAATATCTTTTCTAAATTATCCACATATCGTTTTACTTTGTCGATATGTTCGGTTTTAGATAAAATTCTTATAATATACATATAAGAAGCAAAATCGTCAGGTTTTGCAGTTAATACTTTTTCAAATAAAAGTTTTGCTTCAGGATATCTTTCATATTTAAAATTCTTTTCGCCTAATATAAACAATGCCTCTTTATGTGAAAAATCTTTAGAGACTGCTTTATGATAATAATCGATAGCTTCTTTTTCTAAATTTCTTTTATCGTTCAAATACCCTATAGTAAAAATAGTGTCAGGATGTTCAGGATCTAATTTTAATGCTCTTTCTAAATTTTCAGAAGCTTCTACAAACATGTATAAATCTATTTGTACTCTTGCTAACTTTATTAATGTGTTTATATCTAAACTATTAATTTCTAAACTTTTCTTAAATGAAGATATGGCTTTTTCATATTCGTAAGAAAAACTATAAGCTACGCCTAACTTGTACCAAGCGATGCTATCTTTATCATTAATACTTGTAGCCATACGATACTGAAGGGCAGCATCTCTATATTTATAGACATTCATTAATTCATCGCCTCTAAGAAGAAAAACATTTAAATCAGCTTGTTTAGCAGGATCTAAAAGTGCTAAGTTTTGGTATTTGTTTATGTCTCCGCCAAGTCTTTCATAAGCGATTAAAGCGTCAGTATTTGCTGGATAAAAATCTAATGCTTTTTTATAGAGATTTTTAGCTTTTATAGTATCTTTTTCTTCAGCTAGCCTGTTAGCTAGTATTACTAATAATTTAGAAATATCTTCATGATTTGTGTTAGGTGAGTTAGTTGCTAAAAATTTTAAAATATTATTTATGCTAGATTCTTGATTGATTATAAATAATTCAACTTGTGATTGGCTATGAGAAGGGTTTATTTTAAGAGCTTGTTCAAAAGATTTAGTAGCTAAGTCAAGTTCTCTGTTGTTTTTTCTAATCATTCCCTCTAGATAGTATATTCTAGGAAATCTTTCAGGGTACATTTCTTTAAGTTGTTCTATTATTTTGTAAGCAGTTTGGTAGTCACTATTTTTTATAGAAGTATCTGCAGCTAATATTAAAAGTAAAGGAGATACATCTGAGAGATTTTCTACTTTTGTTAAAATAGAATTAAAGATATTTATAGATTCATCGAACCTGTTTGTAATATTTAAAAAAGATATTTGAGCAAGCGCAAGACTCTCTACATTAACATCTGTTCTTTCAGCTCTTGTTATTATAGATTTTAATGCATTTAAAAATTCAGCATCTCTTTTAGATATTCCATAAAGATTTGCATATGTGTATGCAAGATAAGATAAAAGAGCACCGTTAGAAATATTTAAACGAAAACCTTCGAGAAGATCAGTTATTGCAGCATTATAACTATTAATATTATCTTTTTCTAAAAGTTCTAATGCTCTTAACCTTAATCTTCTTGATTCAGTAGGTGAATAATCTTCACTTTCTGCTACGGGTAGTTTTAGTTCTATTAGTTCTTTTTTGACTTCTACACCTTCTATGCTTATTTTTTGTTCTTTATCTTTTGGTATAAAAAAAAGAATTGAAGCAAGTACTATTATAGTAATAACAATTATGGGAGTTTTATCTTTTTTCTTAATTTCATCAGTTTTTGTTTTTATTACAGATCTTGGTATTAATGGAGATTTTTCTTCAGTATTTAAGCTAGCTTTTATTTTATCTTTAATAACTAAATTAGAAATTTTTTCTTTTTCTTGTTCTGTATAAATTTCTGTTTTTTCTTTAGTTTCTTTTTTTAATATTTTTGTTTTATCTAAATCTTCAGGTTTTTTAACTTTTTCAGTTTTAAAATCAATAATAGTTTTCTTTTTATTACTATTTATATTTTTTTCTAATTCAAAAAAGCCGATAAAAACATCATAAAAGTGTTTTATACTAGATATGTTTACCCATTCGCCTTCTGGATACTCTTTTATAAGTTCATCTCCAGATAAAATGTTGTCATAGATCATATCCTCTATTTCTTCTTTTAATAAAGGACCTTTTATTGTTTCATCTGAAAACTTTATTAAATATTTTTTAATTTCATCCATAAGCTAATAAGTTAAATTTTTTAAACTATTTATAATATTAACAAAATACACAGATGATACAATAAGAATTATGTATAAAAACAAGATATAACTAAGTTTTTGAGTTGAGAATTTTTGCATATAAATATGCTTAATGGCTGAGATTATTAAAATTAATGAACTTATTATGAAAAATGTAAGTGTTAAATAGTGCATATTGATAAATAGTTCTTTTATAATTATTAGTTTAGCTATTAAAAATGGACCTGGGAGAAAGAAAAGATAGTGAACGTTTTTAAAATAAAGTGGAACGAATAAAAACATTAAAAGAATTACTACCGTATATGAACTATTTAAAAGAATAAATAAATGAGATAAATAATAAAGCATAAAAGCTTTTTCTTTGTCTTTTGTGAAATTAATTAAAAATGGAAGTATTATGGAAGTAGTTAATCCTATATATCTTAAAAAAAGAAGAAAACTTTCTTCTTTTGTTTTTATTGTTAAAAATAAAATAGGAAAAATTGTTAAAATAAGTACCGATTCTATTTTCTTATTTTCAGCCTTAATTAGTATTATAAATATAATAGCACTTATTGTTATAAGAACTAAAGAAGAGTTAAACCTATAAGTTAGAACAAACATTATAAGTAAGGATAGTATTGTTATAAGATTTTTTGTAGGTCTAAGTTCGGTTATGAAAAATACGAATACAGAAGTTATAATTAACAAAATAGGTATAAAGTAAATACCGTCAATTGATGTGTTAAATATTAAAAATCCACCAAGTGTTATACTTATTAGGGAAATTATCTTTTCAGTATAGAACTTTTTGTAATTAGAATTAATCATTATAATATTTGCTAAAATTAAGTAAATTTTCGATAGGATATTGAAACTGCTAAAATCACTTTTATAAAATAAGAATATTAAAGAAAGAAAAATTAATGCTATAAAAATATTAGAAAAAGTTTTTACATATTTAGTCTTTTTAAAAAAATAAAAACTAATAAGAACTGCTAATAATATAATTAATAAAATTTCACTCATTAATATTTTCCTGTATTTTATAGTCTAATCTGTTGTAAATAATTTCTGGTTT
Organism: Minisyncoccota bacterium; assembly: GCA_028696935.1. The sequence continues at coordinate 3,203 of JAQVGE010000115.1, forward strand.
TAAAGATATTCCTATCGATAGAAATATTAATATTAAAATCAAAATAGTTTTATAATTTGTTTTTTTAAAACCTGTAAATTCAAAAGTTTTAATAATTTTTATTAAATTGATTATAAAAGAAGTAAGTAATACAAATATAACAATAGAGATATGGCTAATAGGCCAAGATTTAATAATACTTATTAACGGAATACTTAACCCTGGAAAACCAAAAGAAAGAAAAGTAGCTAAAGCTAGTAATGTCTTTGACTCTGATTTGTTTTTAATTATATAAATTATTATAATGTTTAAAAACACCTTTATTATTATTAAATGAATTAAAAATTTAGTTTGGTTTGTAATTAGTAAAAAAACCAAGGCATTTAAAAGTATCAAGTGTAGCGTTATAAAGTGGATGTTATCTTTTAATAAATAATAACTATTTATAATTATAGATATGCTAAAAATTAACAGTGCTATATCTTGATTTATAATAATAGGTGCTTGTATTATAAAAAAAATAGGTAATATGAAAATTAGGCTTATTAATGTAATTACTTCAAAGCTTGCCTTTTTAACTAGATCTCTAAGCCAAAA
>JAQVGE010000116.1 GCA_028696935.1 Minisyncoccota bacterium
TTCTGAGATGAAAATAGATGTCAAAGGTTTTGATGGTTTTGGAATTGGTGGTTCATTTGCCAAAGAAGATATGTCTAAAGCTTGGCAGTGGGTTAATGAAATCTTGCCCGAAGAAAAACCTCGTCATTTACTTGGGATAGGAGAACCTATTGATTTATTCATAGGTGTAGAGAACGGGGTGGATTTGTTCGATTGTGTTGCCCCAACTAGAATTGCTCGTAATGGGACTTTGTTTACTAAAGCAGGTAAGATAAATATTTTGAATGCTAAATTTGTGAGAGATTTTAATAAAATAGATGATGATTGTGAGTGTCAAACATGTAAGAGTTATACGAAGGCGTACCTTTCACATTTATTTAGAGCCAAAGAAATACTTGGTTCAACTCTCGCTTCAATTCATAATATCTATTTTATTAATAAATTAGTTTCTGATATGAGGCAGGCCATTCTCGATGATAATTTCTTTGAATTTAAGGAAAATTTTTTAAAGAATTATAATTCTTGACTTTTAGATAAAAATTCTTAATATAAGAAACAAAATTCATTGAGTAAAAAACACATTCATCCTTAGGTGGATTCGTGTGAGGGTCTGAGGAGAAAGGGGAGTAGATTTTTCTTTCTGTGCGAATGACGAATTGGACGGCCGACTTTTTGCTTGTTCCAGGCCAGCTTTTTAATTTTAAGCGTATCTTCGGATACGCTTTTTTTATTCTTAAAATAAGGTTATATTAAATAAGATGAAGAACAATATCTTTAAACTTAAAAGTTCTTATAAGCCCGCAGGTGATCAACCAAAGGCTATTTTGGAATTGGTAAAAGGGTTAGACAAGGGAATAAAAAAACAAACATTACTTGGAGCTACAGGAACAGGTAAGACCTTTACTATGGCTAATGTAATTCTAAAGCACAATAAACCAACTCTAATTATTGCTCACAACAAAACTCTAGCGGCTCAGTTAGCTCAAGAATTTCGTGAATTTTTCCCTGACGCCGCTGTTCATTACTTTGTCTCTTATTATGATTATTATCAGCCAGAAGCTTATATGCCAGTAACTGATACTTATATTGAAAAAGATGCTCAAATTAATAAAGAAATTGATCGTCTCCGTCATGCCAGCACCCAATCTCTATTAACCAGAGATGATGTCATTATTATTGCTTCAGTTTCTTGTATCTACGGTTTGGGGTCTCCAAAAGAATATGAAAAAGTTAATTTAAAAATAGAAATTGGACAAAAACTTGACCGAATAGGTTTAATGAAAAAATTAATAGAGATTCATTTTGAAAGAACCAATGCAGATTTGAATCCTGGTCAATTTCGTTCTATTGGTCAAAAAGTTGAAATAATGCCAGTTTCAGAAACTTTTGTTTATCAAATTATTTTTGAAGGAGGATTTGTTTCGAAGATAACAAAAGTTGACCCAGTCTCAGCGCATGTTTTAAAAGAAGAAAATATAATTTTTCTTTTTCCGACAAAACATTTCATTACTGATAAAAAACAGTTAGAGGAAGCAATCAAAAACATTAAATTGGAGTTAAAAAATCAACTAAAAAATTTTGAGAAGGAGGGTAAATTATTGGAGGCTGAGAGATTAAAAAGAAGGACTAATTATGATTTAGCAATGATTCGAGAAGTTGGTTATTGTAATGGAATTGAAAACTATTCAAGACATTTATCAGGCAAGAAAGAGGGAGAACCGCCTGAAACTCTCCTTTCTTATTTTAAGGATGATTTCTTAACAATAATTGATGAATCTCATGTTACTCTACCTCAACTTGCTGGAATGTATGCGGGAGATGCGTCTCGCAAGAAGACTCTAGTTGAATTTGGTTTTAGATTGCCCTCTGCTCGTGATAATAGGCCTTTAACCTATAAAGAATTTGAAGAAAGGATTGGTCAGGTAGTTTATACTTCTGCAACTCCCGGTCTAAAAGAGAGAGAAGAAAGCAAACAGATAATTGAACAGATTATTCGCCCAACTGGATTGGTTGATCCAGAAACAATTGTCCGCCCTGTTTCTGAAAAAGGAGATTATCGAGGTCAAATAGAAGATTTTATTTCTGAAGCTGAAAAAACAATCAAAAAAGGTAATAGAGCTTTAGCTACGACTCTAACTAAAAGAATGGCTGAAGATTTATCTTTATTTTTGAAAGACAAGGGTTTTAAGGCAGAATATTTACACAGTGAAATAAAGACAATTGAGCGAATTCAAATCTTAACTCAATTTAGAAGAGGGGATATTGAAGTCTTAGTTGGGGTGAACCTTTTAAGAGAAGGTTTGGATTTACCAGAAGTTGCCCTGATCGGGATATTAGATTCTGACAAGGAAGGTTTTTTGCGTTCAGAAACATCCCTAATTCAAACTATTGGTCGGGCTGCTCGAAACATAGACGGAAGAGTTATTCTTTATGCAGACGTTCTAACAAATTCTCTTTCAAATGCAATTGCGGAAACAAATCGTCGTCGAGATATCCAAATAGCTTATAACAAGAAAAATAAAATTACTCCTAAAACGATAGAAAAGAAGGTTCGAGATATTACGGAAGAACTAGAAGATAAGCACAAGAAAATAGTTAATGCCGAGCTTGATTTAGATTTTAAGTTATTTGATAAAGCTTTTATAAAAGATAAAAATAAAAAAGGTAAAACTGAAAAAGATTCAATAAATAATTTAATGCTTTCTGATAAAGAAAGAACGTTGTTTGTTTACAAAAAGATAATTCAATTAAAAGAAAAGGAGATGAACAAAGCTGTTAAAGAGCTTGATTTTGAGTCAGCGGCAATACTAAGGGATGAAATAGTTGTTTTGAAAGAAAAATTAGAAAATTAAAAAGGGCAGACCGTAGTCCACCCTAGTTTTGAGAACCTTCCCTCCTTAAACCCCACACCGAAGGTCCTCTATATGTTGAACAAAGAACAGGATTAAACGAATATATCTTATATATAAACTATTTTATACGATTTGTCAAGTGTATAATAAAATGATAATATGGACAAACAAACAAATATTGAGTTACCCCATATAAGAAAATTATGGAGGTATTTTGGTGCTTATATTAATAAAATCAATATTTTTAATAAAAATCTGAAAAATATTTATGTCAAAACAAAGCGAAAATAATAAAGAAGAGAAGATAGTTATAAAAGGTGCTCGTACACATAATCTGAAAAACATTGATGTTGAGATGCCTCGTAATAAAATGATTGTGATTACGGGAATGTCTGGTTCTGGAAAATCATCTCTTGCTTTTGATACTATCTTTGCCGAAGGCCAGAGGAGATATGTTGAGAGTCTATCTTCTTATGCTCGACAATTTTTAAACCAAATGCCTAAACCAGATGTTGATGAAATTTCTGGTCTTTCTCCTGCTATTTCAATTGACCAAAAATCACGTTCTAACAATCCTCGTTCAACAGTTGCCACAATTACAGAGATTTATGATTATTTGCGTGTTTTGTATGCAAGAATTGGTAAACCTCATTGTCCAATTTGTGGAAAGGAAATTAAAAAACTTTCTAACGAGGAGATAATGAATTTTGTTTTTAGTAAAATTAAGGAATTTAAAAAAACTACTGGCAAGAAAGAAATTCTTGGCGTTAAATGGGATGAAACTCCAATTACCATTTTTTCGCCGATTGTTAGGGGGCGAAAAGGAGAATATTATCAGTTGCTTTACGACTTACTGAACAAAGGTTTTACAAAAGTTAGATTAGATGGAGAAATCAAAAACTTACGTGAACGAATCGATATGTCTAAGACAAAAAAACATGACATC
>JAQVGE010000117.1 GCA_028696935.1 Minisyncoccota bacterium
GTGACTCAGATTAATATCTAGCCTCGTTATCTTGTTATATTGGGTATTTTGAGGTATAATTAACTATAGGTTAATATTTATAGAAATAATCTGATGGATGAAAATACTAAGAACTGGTTAGAAGAGGACTATGCTGGTGTTTATTCCAGAGTTGAGACTTTTGCACCAAAAGAGTTACATGATAATGAAATTGCTGATTTAGTTGCTGATTCGCTAGAAAGAGCAGGTTTGGATAAAGAGGAATCATTAATAGCAGAGGTTGGTGCTGGTCGCGCACCAATATCGAGAAGGTTAATAGAAAAAGGTTATGAATGTAAGGCTTTTGATTTAAATCCCGATATGACTCCAAGTGACAATCATCTTGCTTATGATAAAAACTTTGACTTAACTTCCACGGAATTACCTCAAGGGGAATTAGGTAAGTATGATGTTGTTGTGTTGGAAAATGTTTGGTATGCAACAACTTTACCCTCTGAGGGTACAAGAAATTATACTTTTGAGGAAGCAAAAGTAATGAGACTTATATCGCTTAAGAAGGCAGCCTCTTTGCTAAGACCGGGAGGTATGCTTGTGTTAAGTGATCCTTTAAAGAGAACGAAAGATTTTGGACCAAAAAGGGTTTTAGACTTCTTAAATTTTGATCAGGATGCTAGATTATCTTTGCGTAATGAAAAAAGAAGCATAGGCAAAATCATGATTGAATATATGAAGGATTCTAAAATAAAGGAAGTTTTAAAGAAAAATAAGGAGATTATGAATAAAGTAGTTTTGTTAAATAAGGATGAAATTATGGATTTGGTTGTAAATACAGGTATGTTTGATGATGTTGTATATAGTAAAACAGAAAGCTACCTTGGAAGTAACCTTTTGATGGTTTTAAGAAGAAATGGCCTAGAAATAGGTACTAGTGGTCAAGCTTCTCTAGGTGAACCAATAGCTCTGAGGGGTTTTGTACATAAAGATATTTTAAAAAAGGTAGGGAAATTTAGAAGAGAAATATATGCGAAATCTAATACGACAGATAATTTACCAGAGATAGACAAATTTGATTTAAAAGAGGGTGTTTTAGTTGTATATCCGAATAAGTATAAATTGGGTTTTGCTGCTGTAGCAACTCTTCAAGCTGCTGGTGATATGGGTTTAGATGCAGAAGAATTAATGGAACCTGAAGAAGGAGATTTTTACCAAGTTTTAAACGCTAAAATAGCTGAAAAAAGCCCTGTTATGAAGCAAGCGCTATTGTCAAGAAGGGACATAAATTATGCAGAAATAAGAAGGCTAGCTGCAGATAATTTGGGTCGTGCTGATGCAAGAAAATTTTTGAATAGTCTTTGTGAGATATTTAAGCAATATGCTGAAGAAAATAATATAGATATAGTGCTTTTCATGTCCGACGATAAACGTTTCAGAATGTTCAACTTATCTAACAGTGAGGTTCAATTTAAAAAAATTGAAGGCTTTCATTTGGATAGAAAAGACGAAATGTTTCAAACGATGATGATTTCTGCTGCGAATTATTTTTTTAAAGATTGGGCGAATTATTTAGATGAAAAAGAGATAGTCTTGGTTAATACTTTACGCCAGTTAGTTGTAAATGGTGATACTTGGATAGACATTATCGAAAATCATCCATTGAGATCAGATATTGAAGCTGCGGTGAGGAAGTTGTTGCAATTAGTGCCAGATAACGTTTCTATATACTATACAGATTATTCCATGAAGGGGTAGACTATTGTCTGAGTATTATATAATATATGCTTATAATACTTCTATATTTACAAAATGTATATATACGGTTTTTATCTAGTTATAATACTCATTCATTTATTCTTAGTCTTTTTACTTATAAAAAAGGTTCAACAGAATAAGCCTCTATCCTTATTAATTCTTTTTAATTTAAGTGTTATGGTTTGGGTAGTTCTTTCTGGTTTGCTAATGCATTATTATGATGCAGATTTTGTTATATGGTTAGTAAGGTTTACGTTTGTGAGTACAACTTTGGCAGTTGTCTCTTTCACTGTTTTTATTCGGCATTCTATTTATAGGAGATTTGATTCTTTGACTATCGCGATTATTTTATTAGCTATGCCTGTTATCGCATTGTCTCTCTCAAATTATATTGTTAAAGATGTTGATTTAAGTGGCTCCGTACAATATGTGCCTGTAATATTTGGTGATTTAGCAATACTTTTCGTTGTTTATTTTATCTTCGCAGTTTCCGGTATGTTACTGTCTTTTTGGCGTAAAAAAGGCACAATCAAAGGTCTTGAGTCATTAAGGTTTAAATATGTAGTGATGGGTATGGCTATAGGGGGTATGTTTGCTTTAGTGACAAATGTAATCATTCCTCTTATAACAGGCAAATCAGATACGGCACCTTTGGGTCCTATTGCGGTTAGCAGTATTAGTATATTGACGACATATTCATATTTAGAAAACAGACTTTTTGGAATCAAATTTCTTGTATCAAAGATTTTTTACTATATTTTAATGACTATTATTCCCTTTGTATTCGTTTATCTATCGATTATGTTAAGGGATTTGTTGAAGGGTACAGGTGATAGTTTTGAATATATTGTTATCCTATTAATACTTTCTGGGCTTTTTGCTTTCCTTTTCATCAAGGTTAGGGAGTCTTTGAGTAAATACATATTTACATCTTGGTCTTTCAAGGATTTCAATCCCAACTCCGCTCAAGAACAATTTAATAAGGACATAAGCGTTATGCTTGATATGAATAAAATAGGTGTCCATACGGTTTCAACTTTTGCTAAAATGTTTGATCTTGATAAGGTTGGGATTATACTTTTTGATAAGAAACTAGCAATGGTGAGATACCGCTATATAAAGGGTATGGATGACAGAAAATTTCCGATGAGAGATCTTTTGCAAGTGATTTACTATTGGGAAAATTTCGGACACAGTTCAGTTTTGGTTCGTAGTGAATTAATTGCTTTGAAATACAAAGATCCAAGATTGGAAAGAATACTCCAATTTATGATTGTTGAAGGCATAGAAGTAATATTGCCACTCAATAGAAAGGTTCAGTTAAATGGTGTTATCCTTCTAGGTCCCAAAGAAAATGGGAGACCCTATACCGTAGAAGAGATTTCATTTTTGGAATCTCTAATTTTAAATCTCTCGGTCTCCTTTGGAAGGGCTCTTTTGTATCATGAGGTTGAAGATTTTAGTAGAACATTACAAAAAAAAGTAGACGAACAAACGAAAGAATTACGTATACGTATGGAACATGCAGAGGAGATGAGGCAAAGAGAAAGAGACCTAATTGACATCATGGGACATGAATTGCGAACGCCTTTGACAATAGCAAAAAACTCTATTGAATTAATAGATATGTACAAGAAGTCCAAAAAGAAAAAGGGAGTTTTAAAATGGGATGGTAATATGCAAAAACAATTTGAATATATTAAGTCAGCAATTAAGAGAGAAATAGCTATAGTAGAAACACTCTTGTCTGCAACGAAGTTGGATTCAAAAAGAATGGAAGTAAATCTGTCTGAAGTAGATCTAGTACATGTTTTGGAAACTACGAGACTAGGTTTTGAAAAAGAAGCTATTCACAAAGGATTAAAATTCAAAATAGTTTATGATAAAAGAAAAGATTGGAAAGTTAAGGCAGATAGTATACGTATACAACAAGTAATCGATAATTTTACCAGTAATGCTGTGAAATATACTTCTAAGGGATCCGTAAGGGTTTCTTTGAAAGAGGAAGGGAAGAGAATAGCTGTTGTTGTAACTGATACAGGT
>JAQVGE010000118.1 GCA_028696935.1 Minisyncoccota bacterium
ATTGAAATAAAAGCTCGGCGGATTTTACTACCGAGAGTCATTTCTGCTTGAGTAATTGCTTTTTTAATACTTAAAGCTACTTGATCAGTGTTCGTAATATAGCCACGGCGCATACCATTTGTTTCGGCTGATCCAACAGCTAGTAGAGAAGGGTCTTTTTTACCCTTAGTATAACCAATCACTACTACTCTAGTTGATTGAGTTCCAATATCAATGCCGCAAGTATAATTACTTTTTATCATAGAAGTTAACAAGAAAAGACGTTAAGAAAAAAATTTTAGATATTTCTCTTCCTGCTTCTCCATTGTACTACTATGTTCGAATCCTTTCAAATGTAAGCATCCGTGGATAAGTAAGTATTTTAAAAACTTAGAGTAAGACATCATAAACAAAGGGGCTTCTCTTTTTACTTTTGTTAAGTCGAAAGTTATTTCTCCAGAGTTTGAAGAGAAGGGGAAAGATAGGACATTAGTACTCTTGTCGATTCCTCGATACTTTTTGTTTATTTCTTTTTGTTTTTTTGAAGAGATGAAACAAATACTTAAATCGTATTTTTTACCTAGAATTTTATTTTTAATAGAAACAAAAGGCAAGCTTGGAAGCTTGCCTTTTGTTTGATTTCTAATTGTGCAGAAATTATCAACTTTCATTTCAGTTAAGCCAACTATCGTCTACGACCTTTGTTTTTAACTGGTTTACCAAGTTTGATGAGTTTTTCTCTCTTTGCTTGGCTCTCGAGTTTTTTTAGTTTACCTCTTTTAACCTTAAGCTTGGATTCTTCTCTTTGGTTGTATCTCTTACTCTTAACCTTGTGAATAATTCCAGATTCCTGAACCTTGCGTCCAAATCTTCGGATGAGGCTCATGTTGCTCTCGTTTGTATTCTTTTTGACTTCAATAACGGTTATCATATGGCTGGTATAATATCACATCTTTTTAAACTAAGCAAGAAATAATATTAACTGATTACAACAAATCTTCAGGGTCTATGTTAATAGAAAAAGTGGGAGGTAGAAGAGATAAACTTTTAACTAAATTTTTATCCAAATTTTTTTTGTTGTCATTAAGAAGAGGCCATAAATCAGGATCAATTTTTATGACAGTGTTTGTGATATATTGACCTTTTACTTTACCAACGAAAGCACTGAAAATCTGTGGCTCATATAAACCAAGTAAATTATCTATTAGATTTCTAGCTTTTTCTGTTTCGCTAGGATTCCCACTAAAAGTTATTTTGATTAATCTCTTGAAAGGAGGATAGCCGTATTCTTTTCGTTCTTTTAAGTCTTCTCTATATAAAGGCAGAACATTTCCACTTAGAATATATCTTAAGATGTGATTATCTGGAATTCTAGTTTGAATAATAAGGTTACGTTTCGTTGAATAATTTAATTTCTCAATAATATGTAAAATTTTCTGAGTAATGTTAAAACTAGGAATTGATAATAAACCGTCAAGTGAAATCAAGGCACTATGAATGATGTCTTTGTTAAGATAAGAAAAAACCATTTCTGTGCCTATTAGAATACTTCTTTCACTATTATTGAATAATTCAATCGTAGTTCTAGCTTCTTTTTCTGTAGGAGTCGCTTCTTTGTCTACCTGGAAAATGTTTGCCTTTGGAAATAGATTTTTAACTTCCTCATAGACACGGTCAGTACCAATTCCAAGTGGAGTTAGATTCCAACTTGAGCAAACAGGACAACGAATTTCAGATGTTTCCTTCTTTCCGCATTTGTTACACATAAAAGTTCTAGAAGTTGTTGTTTTATTAGCAGTTTGTTGTTTGGAACCATAAAGGACTATTGGTGTTGAACAGTCTGGGCAAAGGAGGGTGTTTTTACAATCATTACAAACGGTAACAGGAGCTAATCCCTTACGAGCAGAAAATAAAAGGATAGATTCATTGTGTTCTAGGGCGTAACCAATCATCTCTTTAGTTGTCTTAGATAAAACATAGAATTTTTTTTCATTCTTTTCATTTTTTTCTTCACGCATATCAACAACTAATTGTCTATCAACTTGAGGAAGTCTAAAAATTGGCGGAGAGACCTCACCGAGCTCTTTCATGTCATTTCGGTAAAGTGTTTCTGGTCGTAAGAGAGTATCCCCAAAGATTAGTTTAGTATTGCTAATCGAAGACAAGATTTCCGCGAAACTACGAATGTCAATAAATGGCCGACTTATCTGTTTGTATGACTCAGAACTTTCGTGTTCAACAATAATTGTCTTTATGTCGGGGCGTGGAATTGAAAGGAAAATTCCAGTTCCAATAATTAAAATAGGGTGAGTCTCAGTTATGACATTATTGTAGGAAGCAACTAAATTCTTTTTTGTCATATCTCCGTGAAAAGTAAAAACATATTGCTCTATTCCTTTTATCAGTTCATTTTTGAATTGTTCTATATCATAACGTGTTGGGACACAAATAAAGATGGACTGTTTCTTTGCAAAAGCTTCACGAATTAATGTTCTATACCAACTCATTCGATCAGAGATACCTGTTTGGAAGATTAGTTTTTCGTGTCGGAGATTTTCATTAGCGACAACTTGTTTGTTTTCTGTTTTTTCTTTTATTTTTAATTCTTTCAAATTTTCTAAGTAGACACTTGGAAGAAGGTTCTTAATAATTCCTCCGAGAGTATCATTGGTATATTCTCTCATTTTTTCACAAGCGGAAAAGAAATCAGATGAGAAAGGAGACGGTCCTTTTATGCTCGTAATTTTTTTTAACTGATATTCTCTTGATTTTAAGTCTGATTTTAAGTCGATGGCTTTTTCAAGGCCAATAACAATAGCATCAACATTTTTAAATCTAACAGGAACAGTGACAACACTTCCGAGAGGTATGTTGGTTGCTGAAAAATAAGTTAAGTATTCTTTTTGTAAACCCTTTTTTATGGGGATAACAGTTGCAATATACATCCTATTAGATGGGCGCAATCTATTTCGATATAGAGCCTCAAATTAATAATTAATTGATTGTTTTCTCTTTTAGAATAAAGCTAATAATAACTAAAGGAGATATATACTCATCCTATCACAAAGTGGTGTTGGGTACTATATAATTTTACCCATTTTATGTTATAGTTAGTCTCGTATGGGATTATTTTCAAAAAAATTAGGAATTGATTTAGGAACGACAAATATTCTTGTTTATTTGCCTGGTAAGGGGATTGTTTTAAACGAACCTTCAGTTGTAGCTGTTTCTGAACAAGATAACATGATTGTCGCAATTGGGGCTGATGCAAAAGAAATGGTTGGAAAGACCCCCGACAATATCATCGTTTATCGTCCAATGAAAGATGGAGTAATTGCTGATTATCGAGTCACAGAAGCAATGCTCCGTTATTTTATAAATAAAACTCTAGGGAAATATAATTTATTTAAACCAGATGTGATGGTCTCCGTCCCAGCTGGAATTACTTCTACTGAGCGCAGGGCCGTTGTTGAAGCAGCTGTTCGGGCAGGGGCTAAAAATGCTTATGTTGTGAAAGAACCAATCTTAGCAGCCATTGGAGCGGGTATTCCAATTCAAGAATCAAAAGGACATATGATTATGGATACAGGTGGGGGAACAACCGACATCGCAGTTATTTCTCTTGGTGGAATTGTTGCCTCGACCTCTGTTAAATGTGCTGGAAATAAAATAGATCAAGCCATTACTGACTATATTAAAAAAACTTTTAATCTAGCTATTGGAGACAAAACCGCTGAGTTAATAAAAATAAAGATCGGAGCGGCTGTTCCTCTTG
>JAQVGE010000119.1 GCA_028696935.1 Minisyncoccota bacterium
CTCCAAGCAAAAAGGGCTTGGAAATTAGCAATACGTTTTAAATGGCGTGGATCGTATTTGTTTTTCACTGTTTACAGTTGGGACACTGAAAACCGGCCATTTTTGGTTGGCCACAATTTTTACAAATGACGGGTTTAATTAATTTGGGACCTTTGTCGGCAGCACGACGACGACCTTGTCGGCGGCTGGAGGGCCAGTGTTTAGGTAATGCAGTCATGAGGGTATTTTAGCAGAAATATTGGAAAAGTGGAGAAAGAAAAGGTATATAATCGACTTAGGATGTCAGTCAGGGAAAGAATCAGAAAAGTAAAGCATTTGCGGAATCATTTTTTTATTTGTGTTTTGGAAAACCCAAAGGACAAAATCAATATAGCTTCAGCAATGAGAAATATTTCAGCTTTTGGAGTGGAAAAACTTTATGTAATTGGTGGAGGTAGTAGCGTCTCTAGTTTTGAGGCGTCGCGGAAAAACCATAATTTAAATCGCTTAAGTGTTGGGACAAACAAATGGGTTTTTGTAAAACATTTTGATACGACTAAAGAGTGTATTGAACATTTGAAAAAAGATTTATATACAATTGCTGTAACTTCATCACATATTAAAGGAAAGAACAATGTAAATTTATATGAAGAGACATTTACGCAAAAGCGTTTGGCGGTATGGTTTGGGAATGAATCGAGAGGAGTGTCTGATGAAGCAATTGAAGCTTCTGATATGTGTATTCAGATTCCCATGGGAGGAGTCGTTGAAAGTTTAAATTTAGGAACAAGTACAGGAATTATTTTAAGTTATATTGGTTATCAAAGATTGAGATTTGTCTTTGAACACAAAAAGGTGAAATTTAAACCTGTTGGATTAGGTAAACTTAGGATGAAATCTTGGAGAGATTTTATTTCGGTGGATCAGTGATTAGATTATTTAGGATATTGGTGTAACTAATGGCATAAATTAGTTGGGTAAAGCATTTGTATAAAATATCTTGATTTGATAAATAATTCCAACTATCAGATTGAGTGGTATTTTGAGAACATTTTTTAAGGTATTTTAGGTAAATTTTGTTGGGATTTTCATTTGGGTTTTGATAAATTTCAATTTCAAAAAGAGTTTGGTAAACCATTCTTAAAATATTCCCTTCTCTGGCGATTAAGACTTTTGGGTAATATTTTTTTAAAAAATTAACTTCTTTTTTGATAGCCAGTTTTTCTAAAAAGTAAGCTTTGGGTTGGATAAATTTGTCTTGGTTAAAAATTTTAGCCATAGTTTCGACGTGACCAAATTCGTGAATTAATTCTATAATTTGGTGGTTAATATGGGTATTTTTGTTGATGGTGATCTTAAAAGTGTCATTTTCTCCAATATATTCGGTTCGTGATTCGTTGGTAAATTCAATTTTGATTTTATTCTTATTTTTTTTATAAAATTTATTTTTTCTTTCAAAAAAAATTAAAAAGTCATTTATTTTTTTAAACGGAAAGATATTGAAGTTACAAACCAGACAATAATTATCTAAATTTTGATTTGGTTTTGGATTCCATTTTGAATAAATTTGTTTTTTGCAAAAATTAATGACTTTATTGACATTTTTCAAAAATTTTTTATATTCTGACTGCGGAATGTGAAAATCATCAAAATACATATCCAGCCTGGATTTATAGCCTTTATTAAAAGAAAATTGATTTCTTTCTTTGACAACCGCTAACCATTTTTGTGTTTTGTCATTTAGATTATTGCTTTCTTTTGTTTTAAATTTTGAAAATGACTGAGGTGGGTAACTTTTGTAAAATTCAGCAACAGCCTTAAAATTATCCGGTGGTTGATTAATATCGAACGATTTTAGACTTTTTCGAGCAATATCTTTGCTGATTTCTTGATTTATCCAAAGGATGATATAAGCTTTTTGACTGCAAAACTTAGGATTGGGTAATTTGGAATAGTTTTGTTTAGCTTGTTGATAAAGGTTGTCTATAAATGTTTTTATTTCTTCCGAATCTAGATTTATTTCTCTTTTTTTATATCTTCTCTCCGTTTGTTGATAGAAATTTTTTAAGTTAATCATTAATTGTTTAAAATATTTTCTGGGTTGATGGATGAGGTTAATTGGGAAATATCGAAATTTTTGGTTTTGATTAGATCGGTAAAAATTTTTTGACTAATGCTAATTAACTGGGTGTTGGAAAAAGTGGCTAACTTGAGTGAGGGAAAACCGTGTTGAATAGTGGAAAAAGTTTCGCCAGGACCACGTATCTTGAGGTCGTATTCGGCAATTTGTAACCCTTGATGGTGTTTTTCCATAAATTCCAGACGGTGATAAGCCTTGTCGTCTGTTTTGGCCTCGGTGAAAAAGTAGCAATAACTTTGGGTTTGTCCCCTACCCACCCGGCCACGAAGTTGGTGAAGTTGGGAAAGGCCAAAACGCTCGGCTGACTGAATAATCATGATAGAAGCGTTGGGGATATCAACACCGACTTCGATAATCGGAGTGGTAACCAAAATGTTGGTTTTGTTTTTTTGAAATTCAGAAATAATTTTTTCTTTTTCTTTACTTTTAACTTTACCGTGGAGTAAGGATAATTTTAATTTTGGAAATATTTTTTGGAGTTTTTCAAACTCGGCTTTAGCAGATTTGATACTTTGCATTGTTTCAGAAATTTCGATAAAAGGACAAACAATGAAGGCCTGACATTTGGTTTTTAAAATTTGTTGTTGAATCCAGTCATAACAACTGGGTATTTTTTGTTTGGGAACTAAAAAAGTTTTTATCGGGAGCCGGTTTTTTGGTAGTTTATCGATAGTAGATATGTCGAGATTTCCAAGTAAGGTCAGGCTGATAGTACGGGGAATTGGGGTGGCGGTCATGGTTAAACAATGAGGTAGTTTGGGTAAATCACCTAAAAATGAACGTTGTTTAACCCCAAATTTATGTTGTTCGTCAATAATTAATAGGGCGATTTTTTGGGCTATAGCTGATTTTTGATAAATGGCGGCATGGGTAGCAATAATAATAGAATTGTCGGGAATTTTTTTTAAGTCAATTTTGTTTGATGCCGTTAAAAGGAAGATGGGTATTTTTAGTTTTTTTAATAATTGCTGGAAAGTTGCAAAATGTTGTTGGGCTAAAATTTCGGTTGGAGCTAAAAATAATGAAAGAGAATTGTTGAGATGGGTCAGGTAGCAAGCCAGTAAAGCGACAATGGTTTTACCGGATCCGACATCCCCTTGAATTAGCCGGTTGGTAATTTTTTGAGGATTGGTGATATCAGATTCAACTTCCTGCCAAACTTTGATTTGATCCTGAGTTAATTCAAAAGGTAAAGTTTTGATAAGTTTTTTAATTTTTTGATCAATTTTTCGGTCTATTTTGAGAATAATTTTTGGAGTCTTACTAAGCCAATCTTTTTTGAGTAACCATGCTTTGGATTGGATAGATAAGATTTCGTTTAAGGCAAGACGGTATCTGGCTTGTTGCAGGGAATCGTTATCTGAAGGGTCATGGATTTGTTTGAGTGACTTTTGAAGATTAGCGAGTTTATATTTATTGGCAATGTTTGAAGGAAGAATCTCTTTGATGTCTGATGTTAATTGAGGAAGAAAATTTTGAATGGTTTTTCGAAACCAATTGGAAGTAAGACCATTGGTTTCCGGATAAATGGCGATGATTTTGCCGGTGTGATATTGGCCGGAAACCGGTGCGATAATAGTTTTTTTATTTTGAAAAACGGAGACTGTACCGGCAAAACTGTAAGTTTCCCCTACT